>NZ_JAYGHC010000016.1:17325-36357 GCF_034932285.1 Cronbergia sp. UHCC 0137 | reverse complement strand
CCTCCTGCCTCCCCTGCCTCCCCTGCCTCCCCTGCCCCCTGCCCCCTGCCTCCTCAACCCTTCCCCGCTATCACGGAGTTTTTACTCAATATTTCCATTGCTGCTTGATATTGACTGTCGGTTGTTGTAGCAATCTGGTCGCGGGTAATTGGCTGTTGGGGAATTACTATATCTGGAGTAATACCCAACTTATTAATATCTCGGTGGTTAGGGGTTTCATACTTAGCAATAGTCACAGCCAAACCTGAACCATCGGATAATTCAAATAAAGATTGAATTAAGCCTTTACCAAAGGTAGTTTCGCCTACCAACTGGGCGCGACCATTATCTTGCAAAGCCCCGGCTAGAATCTCGCTGGCACTGGCTGTTCCTTGATTAACGAGAATTACTAAGGGATCTGGTGTTAGAGCCGGTCCAAAGGCTTCAAAAGTGCCTTGGATGCCTTGACGATTGACGGTGTAGACCACAGTTCCAGAATCTAACCATTGACGGGCGACTTCGATTCCTGATTGCAATAAACCCCCTGGATTATTTCTTAAATCGAGAATATAGCCAGCAGCTCCCTTTTTTTCTAAACTATTAATGGCGTGTGCTAACTCCATAGCCGCATTAGCGTTAAATTGGGTGAGGCGTAGGTAGCCAATGGGTTTATCTTGGGGGGAAAAACGTAGTTCAGCGACCACAGGATTGAGTTCTATGCGATCGCGCACCAATGTTACTTCCTTTTCACCTTCTCCCTCTCGCGCAATCAACAGAGTGACAACACTACCAACAGGTCCACGCATTTGAGCCGCAGCCTCATCAAGGGTAAGATTGACTGTAGATAAGTTCTCAATTTTCAGTATGCGATCGCGCGGTCTGATTCCAGCTTTCTGAGCCGGTGAACCATCTATCGGTGTAATTACTTCCAAAGTCCCAGTTTCGGCATTGATAGCAATTTGTAAACCCACACCAGTCAATTCTCCAGACGTACTAACTTGTAAACTGCGGTATTGTTCTGGATCAAGAAACCGGGTAAAAGGATCATCCAGGCTTTTAAGCATGGTCTGAATGGCCACATAAGCCCCTTCACGGGTTGAAAAATGATTTTTGAGAGCAGCTTGTCGCACAGCCGCCCAATTTTGATGATTAAACGTCTCATCCAGATAACTCCGATTGACAATCCGCCAAACCTCAGAAACTAGCTTTTGCTCCTGAGTCAAAGCTGTTGCTGGTTGGATGTAAACCCCCAAAATTAAGCAGAAAGCCAAAATTAAGGCAAATCCTCGCCGCCAAACCTGTTTATTCATGAACCCCATTTTGAACTCCACTTCCACCCAAAAGACCTAAAATTTTTCATTTCAACCGTCATTAATGAAATCTATCTCTTGATTATGTTACTTTTTTTATAGAAGAGGTGCATTGCTCTCATTTTATAGCAGCCCATACCTCCCAAAAAACGATAAAATCTACTTTGGAGCCAACTTTCTAGCGTTGACTTGCAAAGAGAACGCAATATATTCCATATTTACAGAGTGTTAAGTTTCTGAAAATCTTAACAATGCTCCAAAAAAAACTCAACTTTGTGAAAATCCCAAACTTTACTATTGGGAGATTTATCCACCACAACCGACTTTTAGGAATTTGAGATTGTATGGCCAATGTTTATGACTGGTTCGAGGAACGCTTAGAACTGGAAGCCCTAGCTGAAGACGTAACCAGCAAATACGTCCCCCCTCATGTCAACATCTTCTACTGCTTGGGTGGTATTACCCTAGTTTGCTTCTTAATTCAGTTTGCCACTGGATTTGCGATGACATTCTACTACAGACCCACCGTTGCCGAAGCCTTTACTTCAGTTGAGTACATCATGAACGAAGTAAACTTTGGATGGTTGATTCGCTCCATTCATCGTTGGTCTGCCAGCATGATGGTGTTAATGATGATTCTCCACACCTTCCGCGTTTACCTAACTGGCGGTTTCAAAAAACCCCGTGAACTAACTTGGGTAAGTGGCGTTATCCTCGCTGTAATCACCGTTTCCTTTGGTGTAACAGGATACTCTCTACCCTGGGATCAAGTTGGTTATTGGGCTGTAAAAATTGTGAGTGGTGTACCAGAAGCAATTCCCGTAGTTGGTGTTCTGATTTCAGACCTGCTACGTGGTGGTTCTAGTGTTGGTCAAGCAACATTAACTCGCTACTACAGCGCCCACACCTTTGTTTTACCTTGGTTAATTGCTGTCTTCATGTTGTTCCACTTCTTGATGATCCGCAAACAAGGTATTTCTGGACCTTTGTAATTTCCAGTTGTGAGCAAAAAGTTATGGTGACAGGTTGCTATTGCCTGTTTCCCTCCATAGCTGATAGCTTTTAATTAATCCCAGCAAGAGAGAGCATTCAAAATGTCAACCCAGAAAAAACCGGATCTGAGTGATCCCCAATTAAGAGCTAAACTTGCCCAAGGCATGGGTCATAACTACTATGGTGAACCAGCTTGGCCTAACGATTTGCTGTACGTGTTCCCTATCGTAATTATGGGTTCCTTCGCTTGCATTGTGGCTCTAGCTGTGCTAGATCCTGCCATGACTGGTGAACCGGCTAATCCTTTTGCTACCCCTTTGGAAATTCTACCAGAGTGGTATTTGTATCCTGTATTCCAGATTTTACGCTCATTACCTAACAAGCTGTTAGGAGTATTGGCCATGGCTTCCGTACCTTTGGGGCTAATTCTTGTTCCTTTTATTGAGAACGTCAATAAGTTCCAAAACCCTTTCCGCCGTCCAGTAGCTACAACAGTATTTTTGTTTGGTACATTCGTTACTCTATGGTTAGGTATTGGTGCTGCACTACCATTAGATAAGTCTCTAACTTTGGGATTGTTCTAAAGTAGGCATTTAGTAGTACAAAAGTAGAGACGTTCCATGGAACGTCTCTAAAAACTTTTGAAAAATTAATCTTGATTGTGTAGACGCAGTTTATAATAAACCTTTCGACCTAAGTTTGATTACTGAAATTTCATCAACTTTGCTTGATTTTGTATTTTGAATCTTGAATTGGAGCGAAGGGACGGTCAATGCTCAGGATAGTGCAGCAAGACCATCTGATAGTCAAGAGCGATCTGAAGCTCTTAAACCAGGTGCAAGAATGGTTTGAGCAATTTTGTCTGCAATATCTAGCCCAATCTGGCTGGTCAGAAAGTCAACTTTATCGCCTGAATTTGGCATTGGCAGAAGGTTTTACTAACGCGGTTCGTCATGCTCATCATGCGTTACCTCCTGATACGACTATTGAAATTGAGTTGAGTTTGTGGAGTGACCGATTGGAGATGAGAATTTGGGATTATGGTAAACCTTTTAATCCTGATGCGATCGCTGAACCAAAACCTGGTACTCTTCAAGTAGGTGGCTATGGGTGGTTTCTACTCCGTCGTTTGGCTGATAAAGTTGTCTATGAACGTGCTGGTAATAGTCAAAATTGTCTGTTGATTGTCAAATATTGTTCAACTAATAAGTAAATTTAAGTGGGTTTTATCTAACGGCATATCATCCGCTTATTTGATTCATTAATAAAATCAAGGTTCTTATTTAAGAAAGAGCCTAATCTTATAATTTTTTGCTAAAATTAGATAATTATATCAAAAGTATAATTAAATACAACATTATTTACTCAATTTGTCTGGGTAAACTTAATTCATCCTGAGAATAAAAAATCTAAGTGAAATCAAAATCATGGGATATTCGATTAATATTTGGATACCTTTTGTTGTCAGGATGTACAATGTGTTTTGGCGTTTGAGCCACCATGAGCGTGAAGGAAACCCTAAATAAAGATTATTTTGCTTGGAATCGGCAAGTGTATCAACGCCTAAAACTTGCCTTGAGTCTGGGCTTACGGCGACAAATCTTTTTCGCTGTGTGTGATGATGTACAAGTCAGGAATCAAGTAGCTACTCGGTTACACTCTAATTTAGCTTATCCTCTGGGTCAGGTACTACATCGGTCAGATGTTGGAGGTGGGATGAGTACCCCAGCTTATCCCCGATTAGTCACATTGAGGTTAAATTTAAATGACCCCAATCCCATAGGTCAAATTAATCAATGGTTAGCTAATTATCCTCCACCTATGGTTGGTGTATCACCAGATAGTGCTGGACACACTTTACCAATTCCCGCATTTCAGATTGTGGGTATAGAGTTGTTAACTAAACAAGCAGTTGCGGTACAACGTTTATTTTTAAACTATCTCCGTTTAAGCGAACAGTATTTCTCTCATCAAGATTCTAGTCAATTTTTAGAATCTAGTTTGTTGTTCTGGCTACCACGTCCTTGGTTTTATGCGATTCAGCAATCAGCCCCCAATTTTTGGCAGTACCGGAATGGTATATTTACATTTGCTGGAGAACCAACACCAACGGTAGAAAAGGGAGATCATCCAGAGGATCATTCTACTTCCTACAGTTTAAATTTAGATGAGTTTGACCAATCAATTTTAGATGAATCAATTACCCCACCAGCACCTAAAGATCAACAATTTCAAAATGTTAATGGGGTTAGAGGTGAGGATTTTTCTGTTCAAACACGGGGAAAAGTTGAATATCAACCGGTTAGAGATTTATCCTTGACTCATATTAATAAGGAATTACAGGAACTGGTGAAGGCAACAGTTAAAACAAATACTATTGAAGATGGGGATGAAAATTGGCAAGTCCAGCAAATTCTATGGGAAATTGAGGAATTACATGAACAACAAACCAGTGGGCAGCATTTGGCAGCAGCTTATCAAAAATTAGGAAATTTATACCGTTTACAAATTGAAGAAGGAGAGTCAAGTTTAGATAATTTAATGGTGGCTATTCTGGCTTATCAAGAAGCTGTTAGCTATGATGATACTTCACCCCAATTACCAGATATGTTAAATGATCTGGGGACACTTTATTGGATGTTACACCGTTCATCGGCGAATAGGTCCGATGGACAAACTTATATAGAACAAGGTATAGAGTTTTATCGCTTGGCACTTAAATTAATTACACCGGAAACTCATGGAGAAACTTATGCGCGGGTACAGAATAATTTGGGGACTGCTTACGGTGATTTAGCGCGGTTTGCTGATCCTGTGGAAAATTGGCAACAGGCAGTTTTGGCTTATGATGAGGCTTTGCGCTATCGTTCAGCAGAAGTTGACCCGTTAAAGTTTGCTGCTTGTCAGAATAATTTGGCGACCGCATACTGGCATTTGGGGCAATATAGCCAACCAATGGAACATCTGACGAAGGCGATCGCTATCTACAATTTAGCACTTAAATACTACAATCCTGGGGAAGAACCTCTGAAATATGCCATGATTCAAAATAACATTGGCACTGCTCACTGGAATCTTGCTCAATATGAAAATCCGGCAGAAAATCTCAAGTTGGCTGTTAAGGTTTACCGCGAAGCGTTAAAATATCGTACTCCTGCCAATCTTCCTAATGCCTGTGCTGCTACCCAAAATAATTTGGCTACTGCTTACTGGCACATAGCACATTTACCCCAAATTACTAAGGAAGAAAAACCAAGGTTTTTAAAATTATGTATAATTTCCTATGAGGAAGCTCTCAATTTAAGTTATTCAATTAAAGATATGCCTTTAAGTTTTGATTTATTAACGACTCACAATAATTTGGGACTGGCACATTATGAATTGGTGAGTGATCTGTCTTTTAAGGGGGATAAAAATATTTTATCTCAACACTTAGAAGCAGCTTTAGATAATCATTTACGAGCTTTAAATGGATTAAACCATCAACCGGAGGTTTATCAAACTACGTTTAATTATATTATCAAAGTTATTCGCACTTTTCACGAGGAATTAGGTGTACAAGGACAAAATCTGGCTTTGTCTAAGGTGCCTGGTCAGCTAATTCCAGAAGTTTTACCTAAGTTGTAAATTAATAAATAATTTGTAGGAGAATACGGATTAAATGAAGTCAATTTAAGCCCTGGCGACTGGAAGTCGCGGCTACACAAACAAAGTCCGCCTTCGCGGACTCAGGAAAAATGGAGGCTTTGAAACCCACGGAGGTGGCCTTCCCTACGGGAAGTCGCTACGCGCCATGCTTGTGTAGATGCGGTTTCTAACCGCCGATTTGATTTTAGGTTGACTGGTTTTTCTGTCCCCTGTTCCCTGTTCCCTGTTCCCTGTTCCCTGTTCCCTCTCTCAACAAATAAATTTAATTTTGTCCGACTACTTATTTAATAATCATGATAGAAACTATTCTCGAAGTTCGTAATTTACAAGTTGAATTTTCCGGTGATGTGAGCAAAAATAAGGCTGTAGATGGTATTAACTTTAATTTAAGTAGGGGTGAAACTCTAGGTATAGTTGGTGAATCGGGAAGTGGTAAGTCGGTGACGGCTTTGGCTTTGATGGGTTTGTTACAATATCCTGGTAAGGTCGTTGGTGGGGAAATTTTATTTCGTCCTCAAGAAAATGCTCAATTGATCAATTTATCGGCTTTATCTTCTCAGGAAATGCAGCTTTATCGGGGTGGCGATTTGGCGATGATTTTTCAAGAACCAATGAGTTCACTTAATCCCGTTTATGATATCGGTTTTCAGTTGACTGAGGCAATTACGCGCCATCAAAATGTTAGTATAACTGAAGCGGAAAGAATAGCGATCGCTCTTTTGCAAGAGGTTAAACTTTTGCCCAGTGATGAAATAATTCAGGAACAATGTCTTGATATTTGGCTACAAACTCATTCTTCTCCCCCACCAGATATAAAATTAGCTCAGTTAGCTAAAGAACAAAAAGCCGCTATCCTTAAACGTTACCCTCATCAACTCTCTGGTGGACAATTACAACGGGTGATGATTGCGATCGCTATTTCTTGTTATCCTAGTTTATTAATTGCTGATGAACCAACTACAGCTTTAGATGTAACTGTACAAGCAACAATTATTGAACTAATGCGAGAATTGCAGCAAACTCGCAATATGGGGATGATCTTCATTAGCCACGATTTGGGGTTAGTCTCCGAAATTGCTGACCAAGTAGCGGTAATGTACAAAGGAAAAATTGTCGAATTTGGTACAGTTGAACAAATTTTTAGTGACCCTCAACATCCCTATACTAAAGGTTTAATCGCCTGTCGTCCTAGTCTAACTCGTCATCCCCAAAAATTACTAACCGTATCAGATTACATGATTACACAAGAAGATAGTCATGGACAAATAGTAATTAAACCCCAAAAACCAATACAACCAGAAGAAGTCACAACAGAAGAAATTAACCAAAGATTAGTAAATTTAACTCAAAAACAACCCCTATTAAAAATCCACAATCTTGAAGTTGGGTTTCCTGTGCGGGGTGTATTTGGTGAAACAAAACGCTACAATATGGCCGTAAATAACGTTTCTTTTGATGTATATCCAGGAGAAACTTTGGGATTGGTGGGAGAATCCGGTTGTGGTAAAACTACCCTTGGTAGAACTTTGTTGCGGTTAGTTGAACCAATGGCTGGTCAAATTTTGTTTGAAGGACAAAATATCACTACCCTAACAGGAAAACCGTTGCAGAAATTACGCCGAGAAATGCAAATTATCTTCCAAAATCCCTTTAGTTCCCTTGACCCCAGAATGAAGATCGGTGAAGCTGTAATAGAACCATTGTTAATTCATGGAGTGGGGAAAAATAAGCAACAAAGACGAGAACGGGCTGGGGAACTTCTAGAACGGGTGGGTTTAAGTGCTGATGATATGAACCGCTATCCACATCAATTTTCTGGGGGACAACGCCAACGAATTTGTGTCGCTAGATCCTTGGCTTTAAATCCTAAATTGATTATTTGTGATGAGTCGGTTTCGGCTTTAGATGTATCGGTACAAGCCCAGGTATTGAATTTGTTGAAAGAGTTACAACAGGATTTTCAGCTAACTTACATTTTTATTTCCCATGATTTAAGTGTAGTTAAATTTATGAGCGATCGCATCTTGGTCATGAATCAAGGTAAAATCGTTGAAGAAGGTACAGCCACAACTATTTACAGTCACCCCCAACAAGAATATACACGTCAACTAATTGCAGCAATTCCCACAGGTAGCCTCGAAAGAGTCAAAAAGCGGACGTAAACTATACTTATCAAAAACCTAGATTTCTAGGGGTTTAGCAGTGCTAAACCCCTACTGTAGAATCAAACTTCGAGAGTTTTTTTTATTTACAAGTTTCTCAACTCCAATACAAATTCCCTCAACACAAATACATAAGTAATACTTAATACTACAAAATTGTAGCTTGGATTACCGACAAATTGAAATCCAAAGAAAATCTTCATATTAGTAATACTACTAGCGTTTATAACGTTCACCTTCCAGAGAATCTTCTAGAATTAAAAAGAGCGATTGAGTACATATACCAAGGGAGGAATAAAAAAGTCATGGCTGCTAGTGAGTCTCAGACCCCCGTTAGTCTGTCAGACAGAGAACTGCAAATAATCGACTTAGTGGCCGCCGGCTTAACTAACCAAGAGATTGCAGGAAAACTGGAAATTAGTAAACGTACAGTTGATAATCATATCAGCAACATTCTCTCCAAAACCAAGACTGAGAATCGCGTGGCCTTGGTTCGCTGGGCTTTAAAGTGGGGCAAAGTCTGTCTAGATGATGTTAACTGTTGTATATTACCCACTTACAAAGATCCAACCGCTTGCTAGTCAATTCTTATTGCTTCTATCTGTTCTGCTGAAAAATTACATTTGAGGTTTACTGATTGTTTTCCTCCTCACTCGATTATTTCAGAGTGAACCTCTACCGCAAGTTCCACAACATTTACCCAACACAAGTTAACGTTCAGGGAGTTATACCAAATTTGGATTTTAGATTGTGGATAAATGATCTTGTCTAAACTTAGCAGAACAGAAGTAGGGTGGGCAATGCCCACCTTACAAACAAAAATCAGTTTTTTCTGTTCCCTAATAAAAATTAGCAACAATCGAATGGTGTAAGCGTTACATTAAAAAAAACTATCTTGTTCCATCAACTTCAAGAGCATTATTATGGCTAATTCTATTTTTTTTGACGATAACTTTTTTAACATAAATTTAGGCTCACCTTACCCTCACCAAGATACTGATTTACTCAACCAGTTATCATTTATTCCTGGATTGAAAGACTTACTAATGGTGCGGCAGGTACACGCCTTAGAACACGCCACCGTTTGGGTTTTAGGTGAAACCAAAAGCGTCTATTCCCCCAAAACCAGACCGATTAATGTTCAGCTTGATAACGAACTATTAAGCGGTTTGTCTACCGAAAATGGATTTTATCTTTATGGTGAAGTAAACATTAGTGATTTGCGTCGTGCAGTCACACTTGCCAGATATCGCCTCATTAATGGAGAATGGGATTTAGCCATTCATCCTCGTTGCGGCACAAATTTATCAGTAGCCATGTTATTAACTGCTGGACTAGCTGTAAGTGTAAACTTATTACTACCATTTCGACCAATAGAACAACTGATTGGTTTGGGTTTAGCAGCAACAACCGCATCTGAACTTGCCCCTGATGTTGGTTATATTGCCCAACGTTACCTAACTACAGCCATTCCCTTTAATTTAGCAATAGAAAATATTACTATTGCCCGTGACACTTGGGGAAAAAAAGGGCATTTTGTCCAAGTTAGTTGGCAAGATAATTAAAGTAGGAATCAGGAGGAATAAATAGAAGAAGGAAATACACCAAGTAATTCCAAGATTAATCCGTTAAATCCATTAATCCGTTAAATCCGTGTTCTTATATGAGAAAACTTTACTTTTTAGTTCCTGGAACAAATGGAAAATTTGCCTGTGGAGGACTGTGGGCAGAGTTAAAAACAGTTGATTTAGCCCAACAAATTTGCAGTGCTGAAGTGGTAACTTATCGACAACGAGAAAAGGGACAGCTTTTTTTAGATGACTTACTCCAAAAAGCCGAATTAGATGATGTGATTTTTGTGATTAGCTGGGGGTTTGATGTTGCTAAACTTGCCACAAAACTCCAGAATTACAATGTTATTTATCATGCCCACAGTGCAGGTTATAAATTGAATCTCCCATCTAGTATCCCCATCATTACTGTCAGTCGGAATACAATGGGATACTGGGGACAACAATTACCCAACTCTCTAATTTATTATTTACCTAATCAAATTGCTGATGAATTTACAAATTTAGATTTAGAACGGGATATTGATGTTTTAGTCCAATCAAGAAAATCTTCTGAATATTTAATTAAAGAATTAATTCCCGCATTACAAAAACAGTGTAACGTCTTTGTTGTAGACTCTTATGTAAAGGATTTACCTGGATTATTTAACCGGGCTAAAGTTTATCTATATGATTCTGCTGAATACTGGGCGCTACAGGGGTTAAGTGAAGGATTTGGTTTACAGCCAATGGAAGCCCTTGCTTGTGGTTGTCAGGTTTTTTCTAGTGTTAATGGTGGTTTATCTGATTATTTAGATCCTGGATTTAATTGTTATAAAATTGCTGGATATGCTCTTGAATATGATGTACAAAGAATTTTGAAAAGTATCGCATCCCCTGGAACGCTAAATTTATCACCAACAACTTTAGCAGAATATCGAAGAGAGAATATTATTAACCGATTTACAGTTATTTTAGCCGAGATAAATGATTTCTTTGATCACAAGAAAGAGTATTCATCTAAAATTAACAATTTAACAAAAATACGGTTAGGGAAATTATTGATTCAGAGAACATTTGGTAAACTGAAAAAGAAATACTTTCAGTAAAATTAAATGAATCGAAGATTATTAGTAACAGGTGGTGCAGGATTTATTGGGGCAAATTTTGTCCATTACTGGTATCAGAGATATCCTGATGATCGTGTAATCGTGTTGGATGCTTTGACCTATGCCGGAAATCGAGCTAATTTGGCCTTAGTTGAGGGAAAAGAGAACTTTCGTTTTGTGGAGGGGAATATTTGCGATCGCACTCTTGTAGATCAGCTACTAAAATCAGAAAATATTGATATCATTGTCCATTTTGCGGCCGAATCTCATGTAGACCGTTCAATTTTGAGTCCTGCTACCTTTATCCAAACCAACCTAGTGGGAACTTTCACTCTCCTAGAATCATTTCGTCACCATTGGGAAGCGCAAGCGCAACCTCCAAACTATCTTTTTCTCCACATTTCCACCGATGAAGTTTATGGCAGTTTAAACCCCACAGACCCTGCCTTTTGTGAAAATACACCTTATAGTCCCAATAGTCCCTATTCAGCCTCAAAAGCAGGTAGTGATCATTTAGTTCGTTCCTATTATCATACTTACAAATTACCAACAATAATCACCAATTGTTCTAATAATTACGGCGCTTTTCAATTTCCAGAAAAACTTATTCCCTTGATATGCACTAACATCATACTCGGTCAACCATTACCAATTTACGGTGATGGTAAAAATGTGCGAGATTGGCTTTATGTCCAGGATCATTGTCACGCTTTAGATCTAATTATTCAGCAAGGACAACCAGGAGAAAATTACAATATTGGTGGTGATAACGAAATAGAAAATATTCATCTTGTTCAAACTTTATGTCAAATGATGGATGAATTAGCAGCTAATTTACCAGTGCGTCCATCTAAAAAGTTGATAACCTTCGTCAAAGATAGACCCGGACATGATCGACGCTATGCTATGAATGCCAATAAAATTAAACATCAGCTAGGTTGGACTCCCTCAGTCACAATTACCCAAGGTTTATACTTAACAATTAAATGGTATCTTAATAATCCTGATTGGTGGAAATCTTCGCGCTGCAATTAAAGATAATCTAATTTCGTCAAAAAATATACGGAATTAGTAGTTAACTGAGTGAAAGATTGAACCAAGGGTAATTAATAATCAAGATTGTCAACATGGGGGGTAACTCCCATAGGTGCATCGTGACTATTACCCTATTGCTATGAATACATTTACAATCTACAGACTGCACTACAAGGAAACCAGACGAATGACCCGTAAAACCAACAAAATTTGTCAACAATCAGGAGTGATTCCCTATCGTGTACGAGATGGAAAATTAGAAGTTTTATTGATTACTAATCGTAGCGGTGAAAGCTGGGTAATTCCTAAAGGTGGAGTTTGTAAAGGCATGACTCCTCCTGATTCTGCGGCAAAAGAAGCATGGGAAGAAGCAGGGGTTGTTGGGTCTGTAAATACTAATCAACTTGGTGTGTATAAATATCGTAAGCGAGGCAACACTTATGAAGTAAATTTGTTTTTATTACCAGTAGAAAAAGTATTAGAAGATTGGCCAGAAGCAACGCAACGAGAAAGGCAATGGTTAGATATTAATCAAGCTGCCAGATTGGTAAAAGAAGAATCCCTGAAAAAAATTATCAAGACTTCCCAGGAACAAGTTAAAATTTAATCCGTCTTCAATAAACCTACTATTAAACCTTGTAGAGACGTTCCATGGAACGTCTCTATATATCAGAAATTCTACACCATTTCAAATTGCAATTGATCACTCTTTAAAAAATCATGGGTAAAATGATCTATTACATTTGTATCACTCAACTCTAGATTATAAAAATCTACAAATTCATGGTCGAAATATGGTCCAGCGTGCCAAGTTCCTACCTCTAATTTAATAAAACAATTGCTCGGAATCCGAAAAGCAGCAAGTTCTTCTAAAACAGGTTGATTAATATCATTGTAGGGTGGACAAACTGCCATTAACCAATCTTTTCCTGCTAAAGAACCCAAACATTGAGTACATTTAACATGGCGAGTAATTTGGTGAAATTTCTGCCCTTTTCCGTGCAACCGCATAATATAAAAGCGAGGAATGCCATTTTCTAAATTTAGTTGGGCATCCTGTTGATCAAAGGCTTTACCATCTCCACTAGGAAATATTACCTGTCCATAGGGTTGAAAATTCTCCGGTGTTATCCATTCTGCTTTTAATTGTTTTAATGTCTGGGATGCACGCATAAAAAAATCAGGAATAGGTCAATTTTAATTATCTCTCAGAAATGCTTGGGGAATGATCCTGATTTTTAGCCACCGATGAATTATTTGCGATCGCTCAACCATTTAGCTGCCGCAATTCCGATAATTCCTGCTACAATGGGATTGCTGAGAAATTTCATAATTCCTGGTTGTTCCGCTAATACTTCCCGGAAAATATCAGGGTGGTTATGATAAACAAAGGATGCTAGTTTGCTAACATCATCGGCTGTCATCCGTTTAGGATTGTGAGTAGAAAGACCAAGCTGTTGTTCTAGTCGTTTATCGTCTAATCCTCTCGATTTCAAATGTTTAAAAAAGGCGCGGGCTACATCATCTCGTTCATTGGGTTTAATCTGAGCGATCGCTTTTTGCAATTCCGGCTCCATTTGGCTAGGAGGAATCTTTTCTGGATTTAAAGATTGACTAAATAACTGTCTACGTTGGTCTGTAGTTGTCCTTTGGGCAAAGTCATCGAAATTTTGATAATCGTTTGTTGTCCCAGTATTTACATTATCTAAATATTCAACATCTCCTCCAGCTAAATCTTTGATGATTTGTCTTCTATATTCTTCACTACTAGGCATTAGATTTATCTCCTTATTATCAAGTCATTCACAATTTAAAAACTATATACGTCCGGGATCTTTGTGTTTTGGTGGGCATTGCCCACCCTACTTAATTGTTTTGTTTATGTGTATTTGATCTGATTAGTTTGACCATCGTATTGGGCAGTCAAAATTAATTGTTTATCCGCCCCATAAATCAAAACTTGTAAATCCTGATTGGGGAAATTTTTCCGAAACCCTTTAACTAATGAGTTGGCTAATGGACGCACTTCATTCGGACTAACTTGTGGAGAAATAACAACACCTAATTTGTTATTATCTCTAACATAAGCATCCTGAATTAAACCTTTGGATGTTTGTACAACCCAGTTACCAAAAGTTTGTCCTGATGGAGAATTACCACGCTCTAATTCAGCATAAGTAGCATCTCTACCAATTACTGATGGTGTCGTTGGACGTTCAACTTGTGTCACACCACCACCGCAAGCAGTAGTTATTGTCAGCATTAAAATCAAGACGAGCGTTGTCAAGATCTTACGACTCTGCTGAATCAGAATCATATTTTTACCTCCTACAATAGACATATAATTTGAGTCAGATACTCTCTGTTTAAACTAAATCTTTTTATTAAAGGATATTTTGTAGTCTGTAGGGTGCGTCAAACAGAATAGTTTACGCTAAAATCAGTAATTTTAAGTTTATGACGCACCTTATTCTCCTAAAAAAGCAACTTACGTTATTATCTAAATGCCACAACAGCAATTTAGTTTTTAGTCAAGTTTTTCCTTTACGTTGTCTTTCATATCTTCGGTTGCGTGGCGTACTTGGCTTTCTCCTTGTTTTGTTTTACCTTCAATTTTATCTTCTGGATCTCCAGTTACATTTCCTAAAGCTTCTTGCGCTTTACCTTCGACATTTTTAGCCGTTGCTTTTGCCCGTTCTTCTAAACTCATTTATTTAGTTTTCCTGCGGTAATTACTTTCT
This sequence comes from Cronbergia sp. UHCC 0137, assembly GCF_034932285.1. Lineage (NCBI taxonomy): Bacteria > Bacillati > Cyanobacteriota > Cyanophyceae > Nostocales > Nostocaceae > Cronbergia > Cronbergia sp. UHCC 0137. The sequence goes on along the minus strand of NZ_JAYGHC010000016.1, from coordinate 21,830 downwards.
TAATTTAGCTGAAAATCAAACTTATCACTTCGACCATAAGAGGTATCTGATAGATAAATATCTATGCAATAAGGTACACACATCTCTAACCTAGCCTTGCTAAAATGAGGGAACTAGATTTCAGGACTAATGTAGGGTATTTCTGTACCTCCAGAAGAATAGAAAAAATATGATGTTTATTATTTTTATAAAAGACCAATAAATATAAAAGACCAATAAAAAACCCAGTTTATAGATAAAACTGGGTAGATTTAAAGATATGGCGATAATTTCAAAAATTTAGTCTAGAAAACCCATCAAAATTTCAGAATCATCAATAGTATTTGGTGCAATTGGACGATTTCCAAACACTGAATAATTTTCAGAAACTATTATTGAACTAGAACCAATTGGACGAATACCAGAGAGGTTGATACTATTGACTACTTCAAATGTGTTTGCACCTATGGGACGAATTCCCATAGAGTTGTAGGTTTCAACTATTTCCAAGGTACTGATAGAAATAGGACGCAACCCGGCGGCTGAGAATGTTTCTGCAATTTGTAAGGCATGGCTGCCAATTTGTCCCTCTGGAGCAACTATAATTGTTCCCTCAGAGCTTTCTTCTGTGTTCAAATTATTACCCTGGTTATTTTCTTCCACTGTCTTGTCTCCTTTGACGCAGAGGGGGAGTTCTAAGCTAACACCTCTGGCTTATTACGTGAATTTTACAATAATTAAGGAAAGATATATTTTTTCCCATATTTGAAAGTGTAACCTTAAAAAACCTCGCATAAATATAAGTTTATTTAAAACCCAGATATAAGTAAATTTAAATAGTCAATTTTTGTAAATAAATATTGCAATTTATTGATTTAACGAATCAGCCCCCACGGTCAGAGGTGGTATCGCTACTATGGGAGAGGGGTATTATCAGCAAAAATGTATGGTGGAATTTAGTCTTCACGCGCCCTTTGTTCCGACAGGGGATCAACCACGAGCGATCGCTCAACTCATTACCAGTATCCAAGCGGGTAATCTATATCAAACTTTACTCGGTGCAACGGGAACTGGTAAGACGTTTTCCATCGCCGCAGTGATTGAGAAGGTGGGAAGACCGACCTTAGTTTTGGCGCATAATAAAACCCTGGCGGCACAGTTGTGTAATGAGTTGCGAGAGTTTTTCCCAAAAAATGCCGTGGAGTATTTCGTCAGTTATTACGACTATTATCAACCAGAGGCTTACATTCCCCTCAGCGACACCTATATAGAAAAAACCGCCGCGATTAATCAAGAAATTGATATGTTACGACATTCGGCAACGCGATCGCTATTTGAACGCCGTGATGTCATTGTCGTCGCTTCCATTAGCTGCATCTACGGCTTAGGAATGCCAGCAGAATACCTCAAAGCGGCTATCCCCCTACAAATAGGGATGGAAGTTAATCAGCGCCAAATTTTGCGGGATTTAACCAATGTTCAGTACAGTCGTAACGACATCGAAATGGGACGGGGAAAATTTCGTGTCCGGGGTGACGTGTTAGAAATCGGACCCGCTTACGAAGACCGGATCATTCGTGTGGAGTTTTTTGGCGATGAAATTGACGCAATTCGTTACATCGACCCAGTAACAGGGGAAATTCTCAGCAGTTTACAAGCAGTTAATATTTACCCAGCCCGTCACTTTGTCACTCCAGAAGATAGATTAGAAGCAGCTTGTCAAGATATCGCCACAGAATTAAAACAACAAAAATTAACTTTAGAAGAAATTGGCAAATTATTAGAAGCGCAACGCATAGATCAACGCACACGCTACGATTTAGAAATGCTGCGCGAGGTAGGTTATTGTAATGGCGTAGAAAACTATTCTCGTCATTTAGCTGGTAGACAAGCTGGAGAACCACCAGAATGTTTAATTGATTATTTTCCTAAAGATTGGTTATTAGTGATAGATGAATCTCACGTTACTGTCCCACAAATTCGCGGGATGTACAATGGCGACCAAGCGCGGAAAAAGGTTTTAATTGATCATGGTTTTCGTCTTCCCAGTGCGGCTGACAATCGTCCGTTAAAAGCTGAGGAATTTTGGCAAAAGGTCAATCAATGTATTTTTGTTTCTGCTACTCCAGGAAATTGGGAATTAGAAATTTCTGAAAATAATATAGTTGAGCAAATTATTCGTCCTACTGGTGTAATTGATCCTGAAATTGCAGTGCGTCCTACAGAAGGACAAATTGATGATTTATTGGGAGAAATTAAAGATAGAGTTGATTTGAAAGAACGGACTTTGATTACCACGTTAACTAAGCGAATGGCGGAAGATTTAACCGAATATTTGCAAGATCAAGGCATTAAAGTTAGATATTTGCATTCAGAAATTAATTCTATTCAGCGCATTGAGATTTTACAAGATTTACGCGAAGGAGTTTTTGATGTATTGGTTGGGGTCAATTTGTTGCGGGAAGGTTTAGATTTACCAGAAGTTTCTTTAGTGGCAATTATGGATGCTGATAAAGAAGGGTTTTTACGTGCAGAGAGGTCTTTAATTCAAACTATTGGACGTGCAGCGCGACACATTCGAGGAAAGGCAATTATGTATGCTGATAATTTAACAGACAGCATGATTAAAGCCATTGATGAAACTGATAGAAGAAGGGGAATCCAAACGGCTTATAATAAGCTGCACGGAATTACACCGCAACCGATTATTAAAAGATCAAGTAATGCGATTTTGTCTTTTTTAGATACATCTCGGCGATTAAATGCAACTGATTTAAAAGTTGTCGATGAACATATAGATGAAATACCATTAGAACAGATTCCAGAGTTAATTATTCAACTGGAAACACAGATGAAAGAGGCTGCGAAGAAGTTAGAATTTGAAGAAGCGGGAAAATTGCGCGATCGCATTAAACATCTACGCGATAAAATGTTAGGTAGATCAAGTTAGTAAAACAACAAGGTTATCAAAACAGGGAAAAGCGTTTACCTTAAACCATGGATGTCAAAAAATAGGGCATCCCTACTGAGTATTTTAAATGTATTTTAAATTTCATCATCGTTCCCAGAATCTATCCAGGAACGATGACAGCCTAGTGAATAAAATTACATTTGACCGCTAAAGGCAGGCTTTACTTTACGGTCAATCCTTTCCCCCAAGTCTTCGGCAATAGTCAATACATAGGGTTTACAACGCTTGATATTTACAACAATGCCTTGGGCTCCTTCTATTTCTAAATCCTCAATATAGCCAATGCTGGCCAACCCGGCCTCATTGGCATTCAAAAAAGGACCGAAGTAGTAAGTACAACGGGGATTTTGTGTTACAATTTCCACCCACCAAGCCAAGCCTAAGCCATTAGATACACTAATTAACCGTTCTTTGAGGTTTTGCCAAATGGTTTTCATGGTTTTGTCGTTTTATAAAGGTGTTACAGATTGTTAAAAGATAGGTGGCATTTATTCTCTTTTACATTTCTTTATACTCTTTTACGATTCTTTTTTCAAAGAAATTGTGTTTAATTTATCAAGATACAGCGTATTTAATGATCTTTGGCGATAAATTTCATAAAGTGCCATACCTGCTGCTACGGAAGCATTTAGGCTAGGAGTCTTACCCAGCAAGGGAATTGACACTAATACGTCGCAGGAGCGTTGTGTCAACATACTCAGACCTTCACCCTCTGAACCAACTACTAACACAATAGGCCCACGAAAGTTGATTGTTTGTATTGCTTCGCTACCACTTGCCGCAGTACCATAAATCCAAAAACCTGCTTCTTTGAGTTGTTCTAAGGAACGACTCAGGTTGATCACTCTAGCGACAGGAAAGTTTTCTAAAGCTCCTGCTGCTACTTTAACGACTGTGGAAGTAACCCCTGATGCTCTTCTTTGGGGGATCACCAATCCTTGAGCGCCGATTGCTTCGGCTGTACGGATAATTGCTCCCAAGTTGTGAGGGTCAGTAATGCTATCAGCTACTACAATTACGGGATCAGTCACTAATTTTGCCTGAGCAATCAAATCATCTAATTCTAGGTAGGCATAGGGGGCGATTTGCGCTGCTATACCTTGATGATTAGCTCCGTCAGTAATTTGGTCTAAACGCTTGGGTTCAACTTCATCAATAACTGTACCGTTTTCCTTAGCTTGGAGGACTAAGTGATGAAAGCGAGAATCGTAACGAAGACGGCTAGTAATCCAGATGCGGTTGAGGTTACGGTGATTTTCTAGGGCTGTCAATACAGGATGACGGCCGTAGATTAGATCACTCTCTTCAGGAGATTTAATTTCTGGGGCTGGTAGGGATAATTGACGGGATGGAAGTTTTCTATTAGAGATAGGTTTGACTTCTGTGTTATCTGTGACTTGATGACGAACAGGGTTAGCTAGGACACGTTTACCCTTGATTTTAACTGGTTGTCCGCGTTTTGGTTCACCAGTGGCATTGATTTTAACTGGTTGTCCACGTTTTGGTTCACCAGTGGCATTGATTTTAACTGGTTGTCCACGTTTTGGTTCACCAG
>NZ_JAYGHC010000016.1:0-17300 GCF_034932285.1 Cronbergia sp. UHCC 0137 | reverse complement strand
TTGTCCGCGTTTTGGTTCACCAGTGGCATTGATTTTAACTGGTTGTCCACGTTTTGGTTCACCAGTGGCATTGATTTTAACTGGTTGTCCACGTTTTGGTTCACCAGTGGCATTGATTTTTCTTGGTTGATTCTTCATAACAATGATTGTGGGTTATATCCAGATGGGTGGGTATTGAGAGCGTCTCAATTTAAGGAACTATTACAACTGATTTTCCGATCATCCGATTTAGTGACTCACTATTTCTCCAGATGGAGTTTTTGTAACAGTTCTGTTAAACGTTGGTAATCAGTGAGGTATAGATAACCAACTAAAGTTTCTAAAGCAGTGGCTTGTTGATAAATTTCAGGCTGAAGCCGCTTGGGACGACCTGTGGCAGCGTTGCGACCCCTGCGGACTATTTCTAACTCGTTACTCCTCAAGTGGGGAGTTAGCGATCGCAAATGTAATGCTTGTGTTTCGGCTCTGACCTGAGCCACTACTAAATTATGATAAATTTCTGTCTTCTGCTGTGGCAGTAAGTAAAACATTCTAACATAAAGTTCGTAAATCGAATCACCTAAATATGCCAAAGACCCAGGAGAAATTTTTTTTACTTGGTCTAGGGATATCTGTTGATGTAATTGGTCTGTATTACTCAACAATGGGATGATTGCACACGAACCCTGAATCTCCGCTTCATTTAAGAAATTTTCCTCCTTGGCGTTCACAATTTAATCATTCCTTGGCAGATTTATCCGGTAGACCATGATTTACAAAAACTCCTGCAAATAGAAGAATCTGATGTTGGCTTGTAAGTAGTCGGACAAAATTAAATTCATTCGTTGAGAGAGGGAACAGGGAACAGGAAGGAACAGAAAAATCAGTTGTGTAATTAATTCTGTCTCATTACTTACCATGTCTGATACCCACTTAATCAAAGCTCATGGACTGGATTTAACAGGAAGGGGATCAATCTGGAAATTAATCCCAAAACTAATCCTGCAAATCTTCATCTGAGTTAGCTTGCAACAATATCAACTAAGGAAATATTGTATTATGTTAGTATATTTAGTTCTAGGTAATATTATTCGTATTTTCCCAGAATTTTTATTATAAATCTTTTTTAGTTTTTATGGTTATTTTTAGTAATTTTTAAACACACATATTTAGAACTTTCTGTCAATATGTAATTTATAAGTAATGAGACAGAATAAATTACACATATTCTTTTCCTGTTCCCTGTTCCCTCTCTCCAAGTAGGAAATTAATTTTGCATGAGTGCTTATAAAGAAGTAGAGGAAAGGGAGAAAAGAGGGGAATAATTCATTTCCTGCCTTCTGCCCCCTGCCCTCCGCCCCTTGTCAAGCAATCAAACGGTCGTAATGTTATCAAGAGCCGCTTGAACACTGATTTGCAGGGAGAGAAACTTCTCTAAGCGCACAAGCTTGACTGTTTGAGTTACCCGTGCATTGCTGACAATTTGCAAGGTACCGTTGGCGGTTTGAGCCTGTTTTGCCAGTTGTACTAAAGCACCCAATCCAGAACTGTCAACAAAGTCGATTTGGGAAAGATCCAGAATTATATGCTTTGGTCCTTCGTCAATCTTACTGCTAAGGACTTTGCGAAATGTCGGCTCAGAAAAAGCGTCTAACAGACCTGTGAGGCGGAATAGCTGACAATTATCCCGGACTTCGCGAGTACCTCTCAGGCTTACGGTTAGATTCAGTGGTTCAGCAATAATTCCCTCCTCATCTTCGTAACTAAAAGTGAACGCTCAAGTATAGATGGTTTTTGAGCAAGTTGTCTAGGTTGGCAATACAGTGATGGTGAAAAATCCCATTACCTTTTACCGTTACCTTAGTTTATTTTCAATCTAAGCGATCGCGCTCTGACGTGCTGTTTGCATTTCTAGCACAAATTGCTCGAATAAGTAATCAGCATCATGGGGACCCGGACTAGACTCTGGGTGATATTGTACAGAAAACACAGGTAGAGACCTATGGCGTACCCCAGCGACAGTGCGATCGTTTAAGTTGAGGTGACTAACCTCTACAACTGATTCTGGTAAGGAATCCGGATCAATAGCAAAACTGTGGTTCTGGCTGGTAATTTCTACTCGTTGTGCTAAACCTGCGGGCTGATTTAAACCACGATGGCCAAATTTGAGTTTAAAGGTTTTTGCACCCAGGGCATGACCTAATATCTGGTGTCCCATACAAATACCAAACATGGGTTTTTGACTTTCCAGTAGGGATTGGGCGGTGGCAATGCCTTCTGTTACCGCAGAGGGGTCGCCGGGTCCATTGGAGAGGAATATACCATCTGGATTATATTTGAGAATTTCGTCGCTTGATGTATCGGCCGGCACAACTATAACTCGACAACCATAGCTGGCCAATCGGCGTAGAATATTGCGTTTAATACCAAAGTCTAGGGCGACGACGGTGAATGTGTCTCCTATTTTAGCAATATTTTCGGAGTTAAATTCCCAAGGGGCGATTGTGGTTTGGGACCATTCATAGGTTGTTGGGGTGGTGACTTGGGGGACTAGGTTTAATCCTGCCATATTGGGGGCGGCTTGGACTTGTTCTAATAGTTCGGCTTCATCAAGGATGGATGTGGAAATACCGCCATTCATAGCCCCAACGGTGCGGATTTTACGGGTGAGGGCGCGGGTATCAACGCCGTAAATGCCGGGAATTTGGTGTTGTTTGAGATAATTTGGGAGGGATTGGGTAGAACGCCAGTTACTTGGTTTGTGGCAAATATTGCGAGCGATCGCCCCTTGAACCTGGGGTTTAGATGATTCTTCGTCTTCGGGGTTAACTCCTGTGTTCCCTAATTCTGGATAAGTAAATATCACTATTTGACCACAGTAACTAGGGTCGGTCAACACTTCTTGATATCCTGTCATACCAGTGTTGAACACCACTTCACCAATTGCGGTTTCCATAGCACCAAATGACCAACCGCGATAAGCAGTTCCATCGGCTAAGACTAATAGAGCGGGTATCGTATCAGATAGGGACATAAATAATTGATAATTGGAGGTAAAGGGCTTGTTTTTTATATTTCAGGTTTTTGAAATAATTCCCAGCTATATCTTCCCATAATTCATGCAGGTGGACACACTCGGATTTAGGGGAGGCAGGGGGCAGGGGGCAGGGGAGGCAGGGGAGGCAGGGGGTAGGGGGCAGGGGGCAGGGGAGGCAGGGGGCAGGAGTCAGGAATCACGATTTCCGCGAAGGCATTTTTGATAAGTAATGGGACATAATTAATTACACAACTGGTTTTTCTGTTCTCTGTTCCCTGTTCCCTGTTCCCTCTCTCAACGAGTGACTTTAATTTTGTCCGACTACTTATTTGAGTTTAACTAATTCGTGATAAAGCAAAACTGCATACACTATTTCATCAGCTACAGCATGACGCAAAGCTGAGATATTTTCTTGTTTCAGGCTTTTAATTAAGTTGGTTAATGCGGCTTTATGTAGGGCTTCAATAGCTACTTTTAGTCCTACTGCTACACATCTTTGACTTTCATCCCATTCGGCAATAATAGCTTCAAAGCGATTGATATCTTCAACCAATTCTTCTAGTTTATTCATTAGTAATAACTCAAGTTGCTAGTTATTAATTTTTCGGATATTTTGTAGTCTGTAGGGTGCGTCAGACGAAATAATTTAGGCTGAAATGACTAATTTTAAGTTTCTGACGCACCTTATTTCATCTAACTAGGGTTTGCTGAAAAAGTCCTTTCGTTAGGGCTAGGAGTCAGGAGTCAGGAGTCAGGAGTCAGGAGGATAGTTAAAAACATTTTTTCATCCCTGGCTATCAACAAAAGTGCAAGGTTTTTCAGACACAAGACGCTATAACCTTGCACCTACCGTCTTTTTTTGAGCTTCAAGCCTTTGATTTATCAGGCTTTTGGGTTTATATGCCTAACGGCACGCTACGCTATCAGCAAGCCCTAACTATAGAACTCCTATTTGAGTTTTGAACATACACATAGGGTTGGTATTGCCCAGAATCTGCGGGTTTTGTAAGGCATAGCCCTACCTACAATACTTAGATTTATTTAGAAATCATTTAGGAGTCCTATAGCAACTTACGTTAATAAGTAAAAATGCTAATATTAGTCAATCCTACAGATTTATCTATAGGGATTGATAGGTTTTAATTTCTTCCAGACTCATTTCATTTTGAAGTCCTTGAGGAGAAAAGGCATCATTGTACCTGTAACTAGACTAGATACTGTTATTGGTATACAGAAAGGAATCTCTAGCTGTGCTAACAAAACTAATAATAATGTGCCAATACCACTACCAATTGTCATTTGTCGAATAAAATAAATAGGATCACGAATTAGTTTACCTTTGAAAAATAATTTAATAGAAAACCAACTGAGTTCCAACATAAATCCTCCTAGTAGTTAGCTAAAAAGTTTAACATCAATAGTCCTAAAATAATGGCGGGAATTACGCCCGCAGGAGCAAATAAGCTACCAATGGTAGCTGCAAATTTATATCCTAAATCTTTACCTGCGAGAATCATTGCCCCAATAGCACCACCAATCATTGATAAAATTGTAGCTATGACTAACCAAGCAAATTCTGTGGTGAGGGTAAGTTCACCATTTAAACTTGTTAAAAAGTCTCTTATGGCTGGGCTGTGGATCATATCAAACATTGTCTACTGTCCTCTAAACTTTGGATTTCTGTTTCAATGTCTTGTAGTGCTGTAGCAACTACTTCTGCTTGTTCTAATTGTTGATTTTCGGTGAATATTTGCCATGCTTCTTGATAATAAGCACGCGCTTTTAAGAGGTTTTGTTGATTACTTAATTCTGGTTTTTCTGGGTTGTCTGGTAAGTTGAAGAGGGCATTGGCTTTGTTAGAAATTGTGTTAGCGTATTCTAAGGGTGTATCTTTGGAGTTGCGTACTTTTAAGGCTTCGTCGTAGGCTGAAATCGCTTTGATGTTATTCTCTACAGGGTGGGAACTAACCAAATATTGCCAAGCGTTACCTAAGTTATTTTGCAACATAGCATATTCTCTGGGATGATCAATGAGAGTAATATGTTTCAGTGCTACCTCAAAAGACTGTACAGCAAATCCTTGGTGCAGGTATTCCCTTTCTGATGCCATGGGCATAGACAGATAAGCGATCGCTATATTATTGTATAAAATAGCATATTCTTGTGGGTAATTTTGCCAGGTAAATACCCGCAGAGCTTCGTGATACGCTTGAATGCTGTCAGTTATCCGCGCTAAGTTGAAAGGTACCAGAGATTGCAACACCAACCCCAAATTCATCTGCGCCTCTGCAACTTCCTCTGGTGCAGCTAATTGTTGTAAAATGGGCAATGCCTCTTCATAACCTGTTCTGGCTTGTCGTAGCAGTTCCGCACCGGAATCGGGGATCATTTGTAGAGTACCAGCCATTCCCACCTGGGCGCGAGCTTTCAGTAAAGGATAGTCTTCCCCACACATCTCATAACCACGATAAAACAACCCGACTGCATTTCGCAAGTCTTGGGCAGTTTTTGGTTTTTTCTGAAATCCTTGTGCCATTTCTATCAGCATCTGAATTTTTTCTTCTGCTGTGGCTGATTCGGAATTAATGGCAGCGATCGCAGCTTTTACACCTGAATCTGTAATACTAGATGTCATTATCGGCATACTCTACTCGGTTGGAGATTTGAGTTATGAATACTAAGCCGATTTACGCAGTTTTCGAGTCTTTAAAATTGAGATTCCCCAATCTCACACTTTTTTATCTTTAAGGAACAGAAGCAAAAATTTAACAGCAATTTAATTAATACTTCTTTCATTTTTACTATAAGGCACTCTATTTCTAAAATCATAGAGGGAAATTACTAATATTAAGGGCAGTTAAAAATCATTTAAAGTTTTAATAATGTCGTTTTTGTATAAGTGAGTCACAAATTAATGATGATTAATTCAATTATTTGTATCTAATATATACGGTTCTGGTGATTATATCATCAAATGGTAATTATTGATTTATCAGACTACGATAACATTGGTTGAAAAACGTTCGCGTAAAGTGCCGGAGGCATACCGCAAAGACCCAAAGAACTTGTTCGTGAAACGTCTCGAAGAGAATTAAAAGTTTTAAATCGGCGATTGGAAATCCTGGCTACACAGACGAAACCAACCTCCGTGGGTTTGAAACCCTTTATTTGTCCTTAGAAGAAAGTAGGGTGGGCAATGCCCAGCAAAAACCTCTTTTGGAGTTTTTTTAAATATCATTTATGATTTCTATAGGTGATTTTACATTTGGGGAATATAAAGCACATTTTTTTCTAAATGTCTGTTCATACTAGAACTATTTTTGTTATTCAGGAATATCATTGAAATGATTGATTATAAACGCTAAATATCCTAAAATAAAACTTGATCAACAGGTGAGACTCTACAAGCATTATCGCCTGAATCATACATGATAAACCATAAAAAAATACTTAGCCAATGACTAACGTACTCTGGCTACAAGGTGGTGCTTGTTCAGGTAACACCATGTCATTTCTCAATGCCGAAGAACCAACAGTTTGTGATTTAATTGCTGACTTTGGTATTAATGTTCTTTGGCATCCTTCCTTGGGTGTGGAACTAGGCACAAACTTACAAACACTTTTGTGGGATTGCGTTTTAGGTAAAACTCCTTTAGATATTTTAGTATTTGAAGGTAGTGTTATTAACGCCCCAAATGGTACAGGTGAATGGAATAGATTTGCAGACCGTCCGATGAAAGATTGGTTAACAGATTTAGCCAAAAATGCTAAATTCATTGTAGCTGTGGGAGATTGTGCAACTTGGGGAGGAATCCCAGCTATGTCACCCAACCCCAGCGATTCGGAAGGACTGCAATTTCTCAAACGCGCAGAAGGTGGTTTTTTAGGTAAAGATTTTCGTAGCAAAGCCGGCTTACCAGTAATTAATATTCCCGGCTGTCCCGCACACCCGGACTGGATAACGCAGATATTAGTGGCGATCGCAACTAATCGTATTTCTGATATAGTTCTCGATGAACTGCACCGTCCCCAAACCTTCTTTAACACCTACACCCAAACCGGTTGTACCCGCAATATTCATTTTGCATACAAAGCCACAACCGCCGAATTTGGACAACGCAAAGGTTGTCTATTTTACGACTTAGGTTGTCGTGGACCCATGACCCATTCCTCCTGTAACCGCATTCTCTGGAATCGTGTTTCTTCTAAAACTCGTGCCGGAATGCCCTGTTTAGGTTGTACAGAACCAGAATTTCCTTTCTTTGACCTCAAACCAGGAACAGTATTTAAAACTAAAACCCTCTTAGGAGTCCCTAAAGAATTACCACCAGGAGTCAATAGAAAAGATTATGCAGTGCTAACAGTTGTTGCTAAAGACACAGCACCAGCATGGGCTGACGAAGATTTTTTCACAGTGTAATTATTTTTTCCCCAATTACCATAGTCACAGATAGAGAAGAAAACTGAAAAGGGGAATTACTGAAACAATCTGTTCTAAAACCTCACCTTTGAAAGCAGAAAATTTTCAGGAAGGGAACAGGGAACGATTATCCCATAGAGATGAACGATTATCCCATAGAGATGAACGATTCTCCCATAGAGATGAACAATTCTCCCATAAAGATGAACGATTATCCCATAGAGATAAACGATTCTCCCATAAAGATGAACGATTCTCTTATAGAGATAAACGATTCTCCCATAAAGATGAATAGTTTTCCCATAGAGATAAACGATTATTTCTGCCTCCCCTGCCTCCCCTGCCCCCTGCCCCCTGCCTCCCCTGCCCTCATTAACCCATTACCAAAAAATATGCCAATTCAAACCTTAGATATTTCACCCGTTGGTAGAGTCGAAGGTGATTTAGATGTACGAGTCGAAATCGACAATGGATATGTTACCAACGCTTGGACTCACGCCGAACTTTTCCGAGGATTTGAAATTATTCTTCGCGGAAAAGACCCCCAAGCCGGCTTAATTGTCACACCGCGTATTTGTGGGATTTGTGGCGGTTCACATCTAAGTTCCGCATCTTGGGCATTAGATACAGCTTGGGGAACAGAAGTTCCGAGGAATGCAATTTTGGCGAGAAACTTAGGTCAAATAGTCGAAACAATCCAAAGTATTCCTCGCTACTTTTATGGCTTGTTTGCCGTTGATTTAACAAATAAAAATTATCGCCGCAGTCACTTTTATGATGAAGCTTGTCGGCGTTTTGCTGCCTTCACTGGTAAATCCTATGAAATCGGCATTACAATTTCTGGCAAACCTGTAGAAATCTACGCCTTATTAGGTGGACAATGGCCGCACAGCAGTTATATGGAAATAAATTGGTGAATTGCTTATATAGCAAGGATTTTTCAAGATAGGTGTGATTATTCCCAGGCTTTTCCTTAAATTAGACGATAAACCCACCCCAGCTATATCATAAGTCCGTTTATTTTTATCTACTAACAGCTATTTGGTGTTTTCAGACGTTACCTAATTTTTCCCTAAACATAAATTAGCAATCTAGCGATCGCGTAACTATGGTAAATTGTTAGTAACCAAAGAATAATCTAATCTACCCATATTATGAATTTCAAACGATGGCAGGAACTCAAGCAAATCCTCACTGAAGACAAAGATTTGTCTAACATCTGGACATATTACATGGATCATTTTGCGGATCATCCCAAATTTATCAACTTGGGTAACCGTGTCCAGAATGAATATATCGATGCAGTTGTCAAAAAAACCTGTCAACAACTGTTCGGTCAAAACGTCAAAATTACCAATTCTCTCCTTATCCATATTCCCCGACATCAATTTTTCCATGGTCCATTCCAAGCAAGCGGACGAATTGGTGGTGTGATTTTCTTTGAGGATATCAAAGTCGGTTTAATGGGTATTTCCGCACAGTTTCCCCCAACCAGTGAGGTGCAATATTCCCGGTTTACCGAAGTAATGGATCTATCACCCCCAACAGGTCATGATTTAAATTGAAGGGATAAATGTGTATTTTTATTTACTATGTTGACTTGCCCAAACTCTCGCAATGCCTGGGCGATCTGCTCATTAGGTGAGGGGGTTAATGATATTCAGCCCTGCAATTCTGATGAAGTCACTGGTGTTTCGGGTGATTAGTGTTAACTGGTGGATGAGTGCAGTGGCAGCGATCGCAGCATCTGGTAACTTGATTTTGTAGTTTTTTCTAAGTTGAATTGTCTGTTCGGCGATATCGGAGGTTAGTTCCAGTCCCTGTAGCCCAGAAAGGAATAGTCTGGCTTGTTGCTCTTCAGTAGGGGTTTGATTAAAGCCGAGCAATTCGATTTTCGAGATAATCGAGTAGGCTCCTTTTCCAGAAAGTCCCTCAAGAATCAGGTCGCTACCGCGCTGATTAAGGCTACCCCTGAGGTGGTAAATTAGGATATTGCTATCGAAAAGATATTACATCATCTTTTCGCTTACTCGCCCCAGTCTAGTTGCCGTTGGGATGCCAGTTGAGCATCAATTTCGTCACGAGTTTGGTGGCTCCAACTACCTTGGGTGGATGCAAAAATGTCTTGGGGTGAGAGTTTTGGAGGTTGTTGAGAGGAAGGACGATCGAAGACATCAAAACGGGTGAGAGAATTTTTGAGCTGGTTGACGAGGTAGTCAAATACTTGCCAACGTTCTGACTGGGTGAGTTGGTTGAGGTTGTGGAAGATTTGCTGGAGTTGTGGATTCATGGCACTATTGCCCCAGAAGTGGAAAGCTTTTGCTATTGTAGCGCAGGGTGATATAGATGCTGCTTGGAAATAGCGATCGCCAAATTCGAGAAAGATTTGAAGAGCTTATTGGTAGTCGTTTCGGGCTTGCTCAAACTCGCGCAATCCCCAACTGGTGGTAGATGCGGGCTTGGGAGTAGCGATCGTTGAATTCCATGAAAGGAGCGATTTGATGTCGGAATAGCACTGAGTAAAAATCTATTAAAAATGCTAGAACTGCTTCGTGCTAAAGTCCACAAGTCTCTGCGCGAGAAAATAAACTAATTCTAAAACAAAGTCTTCGGGTAAAAGTTCCCAGGTGATATTGGTGGTGGAAGCACTTACAACCATAGGAAACACAAATAAGGGATTAAATTCTAGTATAGCGTGTAATTGATATGACAATCATGCTTTAATGTGAATTAGGCTTTGTTCTAATTTAAGCAAAAGTCTTGTGCTAGATGGGCAGAAAGAGGAAAGAAGAATGGGTAAGGATGATTTTCTAGATGATCAAGCAATAAGCTGGTTTCTTCAAGGTGAAGAAAAATTAACGAGCGAAGATTTTGAAGGGGCAATTTCTTATTACGACAAAGCTATAGAGATTAAATCAAACTACCAACCAGCTTGGAGGCAAAGAGGTTATGCACTGTACAAATTAGAACGAAACCAAGAAGCACTTGTATCTTTAGACAAAGCCATAGAAATAAATAATGCTGATAATTTAGCCTGGTATTATAGAGGACTAGCACTGAATGAATTAAAACAATATGAAGAAGCTATTTCCTCCTTTAACAAAGCTATAGAAATAAATAATAATGACTTTTATGTTTGGAAAAATCGCGGTTATTCATTGGATGACTTAGGAAAATATGAAGAAGCGATCGCATCATTTAAAAAAGCTACTGAACTTAATCCTAGTGACGATTATTCTTGGCGATATCTAGGTTTTTTGCAGAATAAATTAGGGTGCTATGAAGAAGCAATATCATCTTATAGCAAAGCGACTGAACTTAATTCTAATGATGAATATTCTTGGCAGAATAGAGGCTTTTGTCTGAATAATTTAGGAAGATATGAAGAAGCAATTTTCTCATTTGACAAATATATAGAAATAAATAATGATGACTACAAAGTTTGTCAGAGTAGAGGTTTTTCGCTGAATAAATTAGGAAGATATGAAGCAGCAATTTTATCTTATGAAAAAGCGATTGAACTCAATCCTAGTGACGAATATTCCTGGCAGAATAAAGGCTTTTGTCAGAATAGTTTAGGACGATATGAAGAAGCATTGGCATCTTTTGAGGAATCCCTAAAAATTAAACCTGATGATTATCTAACTTTGCAGAATAAGAGCATTGCACTGTATAACTTAGGACAGGTTCAAGAGGCGATCGCATCTTTTCAAGAAGCTGAAAAAATTCCACAAGATTTGTTGAACCAAGGGTTAGAACTGTATCAATTAGGGTGCTATGAAGAAGCTCTTTCATTGTACAGCAAAGTTACAGAAATCAAGCCAAACGATAATTATATTTGGCTTATGCAGGGGTTACTTCTCCTCATGATCAAGCGATTTTCTGAAGCTATTGTGTGTCTTAACAAAGCTATAGAACTTCAACCTGATACCTACAAAACTTTGTTAGAGCAGGTAAAAATACTTGAAGATTCAGGAAAGATACAAGAAGCACTTGCTTTCCGCAATCGAATCATGGAATTACAAGCTAATGAATACTTAGTTTGGGAACATAAAGGGGAAGCATTATTAGGGCTAGAACTTTATGAAGAAGCTATTATAGCTTATAATAAAGCCATAGAATTGAACCCAGAAGCTAACATTTCTTGGAGTTATAAAGGGGCAGCATTACTAGAATTAGGACATATTGAAGAGTCTCTGATTTACTTAAATAAAGCCATAGAATTGAATCCAAAAAATAACAATGCTTGTATTAATAAAGTATCTGGATTATTAAGGTTAGAACGCTTTGAAGAAGCTCTGATATTTTGTGAGCGAATTATAAAACTAAACCCAGAAGATAACATAAGTTGGAGTAACAAAGGAGCAATATTATTAGGATTACAAAGATTTGAAGAAGCTCTAATTTCTTGTGAAAAAGCTTTAGACTTGAAATCCGAAGATCATATTACTTGGAGTAATAAAGGGGCTGCATTATTAGGATTACAAAGATTTGAAGAAGCCCTAATTTCCTGTGAAAAAGCTTTAGACTTGAACTCCGAAGATAACATGGCTTGGAGCAACAAAGGAGCGTCATTATCAGGATTACAAAGATTTGAAGAAGCTCTGATATCTTGCGAAAAAGCTTTAGACTTGAACCCAAAAAATAACATTGCCTGGAGCAACAAAGCTTTTGCTCTATCGGGATTAAAACGCCATGAAGAAGCTCTGGAGTCTTCCAAAAAATCTACAGAATTGAATCCAAAATATGACATTGCTTGGAGGAATCAAGGGTTAGCTTTGGTTAATTTAAATCTTTTTGAAGAAGCTCTTGAATCTTGCCAAAAATCTATAGAATTAAATCCTGAATGTAATGGGGTTTTGGGTTTATTAGGGGCAGCACTGCTAGGCTTGAAAAGATATGAAGAAGCGATCGCATCATGGGATAAAGCTATAGAATTAAAATTAGACCATGATGAGGTTTGGAACAATCGAGGGGCAGCATTACTTAATTTAGGGCGTAATCAAGAATCTCTCCTGTCTTTCGATAAAGCTATCGAATTGAATGTTAAAAATTACTTGAGTTGGAGCAATCGTGGTGCTGCGTTGCTCAATTTAGAACGCTATGAAGAAGCTCTTGTATCCTGCAACACAGCTATAGACATTAATTCTGAATTTTATGAAGCTTGGCTTACTCAAAGTAGAGTGCTTCTTAAATTAAAACGCTATGAAGAAGCTCTTGTATCCTGCAACACAGCTATAGACTTAAAATCTGATTACCACCAAGCTTGGCACACCAAAGGTACAGCCTTGAGGTTGATAGGTAATTATGAAGAATCGCTTAAAAGTTTTAATAAAGCTCAAGATTTAGAAGCTAGTTGCTCTATTGGCTGGTACGAACAAGGTAATGTACTAGCTGAACTACGAAGATATAAAGAAGCAATTATTTCCTGCAACAAAGCAATTGAACTCAATCCCAATGATGAATATTTTTGGCAGAGTAGAGGTTTTTTGCAGGCTGAACTAGGAAGACATGAAGAAGCAATAATTTCCTATAACAAAGCCATAGAAATTAATCCTGACTTTTATCAAGCTTGGCACGAAAGAGGTAGAGCTTTACATAACTTGATGCAATATGAAGAAGCATTAGCATCCTATGATAAAGCTTTAGAAATTAAACCTGATTACCATTACGCTTGGATTGGTAGAGGTAATGCAGTATTCAACTTAGTTGCAGAACGTAAAAATTTTAGGTCAAGATTTATCTTACCAGTAATTACAACATATCCTGACCTTGCTCTAATATTCAAAAATCCCTATTTAAATGAGGTTGGTTATGAAGGTCTATTTGCCAGCTACGAAGAAGGTTTAAAACATTGTCCCCAAGAAACAGAAGGTTGGGGTAGATTACATCAATCCATAGGTCAAGTCCACTATTTACGAGGATGCAAAGACGAAAAGCCTCTTAGTCATTGGCGTAAAGCTTTTAACAGCTATAATATTGCTATAACAACTCTCACAGAAAAAACATATCCAGAAGCACATTTAGAAGTTTTACAAGATTTAATTCGCTGTTTGTTAGCTTTAGAACAAATAAATGAAGCCACAGAATTGCAAAGACGTGGCTCAGATATTTTACAAAAATTTCTCAAAGATACTAAAAGTACAACTAAACAACAACAACTAGCTTTAAAATTTGTCAGCTTTCAACAAATAACTGTTGATTTAGCAGTGCAATCTGGTAATTCAATTCAAGCCTTAGAATTAGCAGAACATGGAAAAAACGCCTGTTTATCTTGGCTTTTAGAAGGATGGAGTGAAGAAATTTCTTCACCCACATGGCAAGATATCCAACAGTTACTAAATCCTACAACAGCTATAATTTATTGGCATCTTAGCCCCGCAGATCTTCACACTTTCATCCTCAAATATGATAGCCCAACACCCATTGTTTTGACGCAATTTGAATTATTAGCTCCATCCCAACGGTTACAACAATTTGAAGACTGGGTAACAAATTGGAATCAACAATATAATGATTATCGTGGTAAAGGTAAAGATGAAGTAAGTGCAAATGACCATGCTTGGCGAAATGATATTCAAACAAGTCTCAACCAACTCAAAAATATTTTAGATATTGACACAATCAAACAGCAACTTTTAGGCATTAATCAATTAATTTTAATTCCCCACCGCGACCTACATAGATTTCCGCTTCATGTTCTATTCAACACAGATGAAGAAAAATCAAAATTCATCGTCAATTATCTGCCTAGTGCCAAACTTGGTATTACAAATACACTTACCAAATCAGACCATAGCAATAAATTATTAAGTGTAGAAGTTTCCCCATCTCAAGATGATAAACATCTGTTTTATGCCACACTGGAAGCCGAAATTATTAGTCAGATGTTTGAGCATAGGCAACGTATCCAAGAAGGTGAAGCTACCAAAGAAGAATTAGAAGCAGCATTAGAAAATGGTTATGAAATATTTCACTTTGCTGGACACGCAAATTACAACTTTAGCGAACCTAAAGAATCACAGTTAGCATTAGCCAACAAAGATAAATTAACTCTCCAAGAAATTTACCAAAAAAATCTCACAACCTATAAACTGGTTAGTCTTGCTGCTTGCGAAACAGCCATTACCGGCAACCAAACAATAACCACCGAATATGTAGGGTTAGTCAGTGGTTTTTTGAGTCGGGGAGTTGCCCAGGTAGTAAGTACACTATGGACTGTGAAATCTGCTGCTAGTGCTTTAATTATGATTGAATTTTACCGACGCAGACAACAACCAGATAAATCTGATGTTCAAGCATTAACAGAAGCTACAACATGGCTAAGAAACTTAACTGCGAGTGAACTGCAAAAATGGTATAAAGAACTAAAGAATCAAATACCTCCAGAAAAATTAACCGGTGGAATTAACGGATTTTTAAAGGGAGAAATTTATAAAATTTCTAAAGAAAAGCCAGACAAAATCCTGTATAATGATATATACTATTGGGGAGCGTTTACAATCACAGGTAAGCCACTATCAAGCTAATATTAAATGAACAACATAGACAAACTTACCCTCAAAGCCTTTCTTGCAGCCTTAATGCGGCTAGGAGAACCCTTACCTGATGATTTGCAGAACCAGCTAAAGGAAATCAGCAAAACCTGGCCTCCAGATGTAGATAAACTAGATGCCCTAACAGAGATTTATCCACCCTTAGAAGATGAATATTTAGAAGCT
This sequence comes from Cronbergia sp. UHCC 0137, assembly GCF_034932285.1. Classification (NCBI taxonomy): domain Bacteria; kingdom Bacillati; phylum Cyanobacteriota; class Cyanophyceae; order Nostocales; family Nostocaceae; genus Cronbergia; species Cronbergia sp. UHCC 0137. Next base: position 2,143 of record NZ_JAYGHC010000016.1, on the reverse strand, counting down.
CGTAGCATTTTACAGAATGATGGGGAACGCTTCCGTTCATCCAGTGTTCAGACAGTTAATGAAACTGTACTTTTAACCGACGAAAAGCTAATTGACTTAGCGGTGCAAATTTTCAGCAGCGAAGATTCTGTTAATTCTCTGAATCAAGCATACACAGAATCTAACCCAATTGGACAATTTCTGTTTCAACTGCGTCGCCAGACAAGCGTGATGGTTAAAGATTCTCAAAATATACCAGAAGAAGAATTATGGGTTTGGCAAGACCCAGTAGTTTGGGCTTCCTTGGAACGCGGACTCAAGCAAGCACAAGCTGGAGAGGTCCGTTACTTGGGAGATTTTTCACAGTACGCAGATTTGGAGATTGAAGATTAATAATGTTTAGGCTGGAATTTCAACCTGAAGCAGAAAATACATTAGTTTATCTTCAGCTAAAGAATCCTAAAAAATACAGAAAAATATTAAAAATTCTGGGATTGATGCAAACTAATCTCCGTCACCCCAGCCTTAAAACTCATGAATACCAATCTTTATCTGGTCCAGATGGAGAAAAAGTATTTGAAGCTTACGTAGAAAATAACACTCCGGGAGCGTGGAGAGTTTTTTGGTATTATGGTCCAGATCAAGGCGTAATTACTATTTTTGCTATCACACCTCATCCTTAAAATGTATCAGGAGCATAAAAAATCTGTAAACTTAAAGAGTTCACCTATTACCAAAATTCTATGACTCGCTGGTTTAATATTGCAGGTCCCTGTTCAAACGATATCCACTATATGCTATCTCCAACAATACGATTACCAGATTTGGAGGAGCTAATTCAACAGCGTAGTTATTTTGTCCTTCACGCACCACGACAAACGGGAAAAACAACAGCAATGTTATCCCTAGCACACCAACTTACCGCCACAGGAAATTATGCAGCAGTGATGGTATCAGTAGAAGTAGGAAGTGCATTCAATCATGATCCTAATGCAGCAGAATTAGCGATTTTGGGAACTTGGTATGATACAATTGAGGATAGCTTACCTCCAAAATTACAACCACCTGCTAAACAATGGCAACAGGAAGAACCAGGACAAAGAATTAAGGCTTTTTTAAGATTATGGTCAAAAGCTATCAATCGTCCTTTAGTATTATTTATAGATGAAATTGACTCTTTGCAAGACCAAACATTAATTTCAGTTTTACGACAATTAAGAGATGGTTTTCCTAAACGCCCTGAAAATTTCCCTTCCTCCGTGGGATTAATTGGTTTACGAGATGTACGAGATTATAAAGTAGCATCGGGAGGTAGTGATAGATTAAATACTTCTAGTCCTTTTAATATTAAAGTTAGTTCCATTACTCTGAGAAATTTTAATGCTGAAGAAGTTACAGAACTCTATCAACAACATACACAAGCAACAGGACAAATTTTTACACCAGAAGCTACAGCCACAGCCTTTGATTTAACCCAAGGACAACCTTGGTTAGTGAATGCTTTAGCTAAAGAAGTTGTAGAAAAAATGGTTAAAGATAGAAGTATTACTATTACAAAAGAACATATTTTAAAAGCAAAGGAAATATTAATTACTCGTCAAGACACTCATTTGGATAGTTTAGCCGAACGCTTACGAGAACCAAGAATCAAAGCAATTATCGAACCGATGTTAGCAGGTTTAGAATTGGGGAATATACCCAATGATGATATTCAATTTGTGATTGATTTGGGATTATGTAAAATGCACCCCTACGGTGGATTAACTATTGCTAATCCCATTTATCGGGAAGTGTTGCCCAGGGTATTAACAGTTACTCCAATGGCTTCTTTACCAAGGATTGCACCGACTTGGTTAACCCCAGAAGGTGAATTAAATATAGATGCTTTACTTGCAGCATTTCTCAAGTTTTGGCGACAGCACGGAGAACCGTTATTAGGTAGCACTGGCTATCATGAAATTGCACCGCATATTGTATTAATGGCTTTTTTGCATCGTGTGATTAATGGTGGGGGAATTTTGGAAAGGGAATATGCAATTGGTAGTGACAGAATGGATTTATGTCTGCGTTACCAAGATGTCACGTTAGGGATTGAGTTAAAGGTTTGGAGGGATAAAAAACGCAATCCTCAAGCTGATGGAATTGAACAATTAGAATCCTATTT
>NZ_JAYGHC010000015.1:103064-121728 GCF_034932285.1 Cronbergia sp. UHCC 0137 | reverse complement strand
GGGTTAATGCTGCAAAATGTTTTGCAAGCGATCGTTTACCAGAATTATTTGCGGGAATTAAGCGCGAACCGGGAGCTTTTCCTGTTCCTTATCTAGAAGCCAACGTACCCCAAGGATGGGCTGCCGCATCAGTTTTTCATCTTTTACAAGCGATGTTAGGTTTACAAGCCGACGCACCAAATCAGTTACTTTATGTTAATCCACATCTACCAGAATGGTTGCCAGAAATCGAACTTCGTCATATCGAAATTGGTAACGCTCATTTAGATTTACACTTTTGGCAAGATGCTGAAAATACCTGTTGGGATGCAACTCTTAAATCTGGTAATGTTGAAGTAAAGTTAGGGATTGGTGATGGGTGATTGGTGATGGGTGATTGGTGATTGGTGATTGGTGATTGGTAATAAAAGATTTATTCCTCCCCTGCGTCCCCTGCCCCCTGCCCCCTGCCCCCTGCCCTAATAATTAAGCAATACTGCCCCGTTTTCTCGCTTCTTTGTAGGAAGTTCCGACATTTTTGATCCCGGCTTTAATCATTTGTCTTTCTAATAAGGCAAAGAAACGGGTTTTATCACCACCTTTGACTACAGCTTGATTATGGGCTTCAGCGATCGCTACTGGATAACCATACCCTTTTTGTACCTGTGCCAACATTAATCCCAGTGCATGATCAAACATAGTCGAATCTTCTACAACCCAAGCAGGTAACTCAATCCGGGCAATTTCTGTCCCTACGTGAACATAACAAAAATAAACAATTTGCTCTCCATATAAATCTAAAATTCTCGCATTACTGCGCCACAGGGGTCCCCGTTGTCCCGGTTGGAGTTGACTAACCCACAAAGATGTATCTCGCAGAGATTCAAATATTTTACAAGGTACATATTCTAATTGGTTGGGACAATGAGTTACACAATCGGGGGCTGGGTGCGGACAGGCTAACAACCTTAAAAAGTTCATCGCTTCCACATTACGAGAGGCGCTAAGATAACCCATAATGGGGATTTTAGCTTCGCGCATTTGTTCCCAAGCCGATAAAATTGGGGGTAGAATGCGATCGCGTGCATCCATCGGTAACTGTTCCAAAAACCAGTAAATTAGCGAACCATCTACCATCGCCAAAATAGGTACATCTGATTTCACACTACAAGCCAACTCTGCCAAAACCGTTGTTTCGGAAGATGTGCGACAATAACTCATCCATTCCTCAGTTCTAATTCCCCATTTTCGAGACACATATAAATCTTCAGGACGATAAAATACCTCTGGTAAACTATCTAGTAAAGGGTGCAGATTTTGACCATAATGTAAAACTACTCTCCCGAAATTGAGCAAATAACAATAGGCAATTTCGTGATGATTAGGGGCAATTTGTGAGCCATCAGTCGATACAACCGTATGCACTTTAGGGGGAACAGGAATAGTAATTCGGGTTTCTAGGGGTTCAATGGGTGTAGCATTAGCAAAGAGAATGCGATCGCGCCATTTTTCCTGATTATCTATTAACTCTTGTTGACATTCATAAGCCCTCTGTAAATGTTGTTGCGCCAACTCCAAACGCTGACGACTCGCAGTAGCTTCTGAAGTTAAATGTTCACTTAAACCCTGCATTTGTCGAGCTAATTTTGTTAAATCAAGCATAAAAATAAATTATGACCACTGTAGTAAATTGGCAACAACGGATTGGTAATCAACGGGATTGGATTTGGCGGGGTCGGCAAATTCACTATACCTACATTCGTCCTCACCATAATCATCAAAACACAACCCCCTTAATATTGCTACATGGCTTTGGCGCTTCCATTGGTCATTGGCGGCACAATTTAGAAGTTTTGGGACAACATCATACAGTTTACGCACTAGATATGTTGGGCTTTGGTGCTTCTCAAAAAGCCGCAATTAACTATAGTGTAGAACTTTGGGCAGAACAAGTTTATGATTTTTGGAAAACATTTATTGGTCAAAAAGTAATATTAATAGGTAATTCTATAGGTTCTCTAATTTCCTTAGTTGCTGCCTCTGCTCATCCAGATATGGTAGAAGGTATAGTAATGATGAGTTTACCTGATCCAACATTAGAACAAGAAGCAATTCCCGTCTTTTTACAACCTTTAGTTACAGGCATTAAAAAGATTGTAGCTTCCGGGCTAATTTTGAAACCCATATTTTATTTTGTCCGTCAACCAAATGTAATTCGACGCTGGGCTAGTCTTGCTTATGCCACACCAGCAGCCATTACAGATGAACTCGTAGAGATTTTAGCCAGCCCTCCTCAAGATAGAGGTTCGGCTCGTGCTTTTAGCGCCCTATTCAAAGCGACAATTGGCGTAAACTTTAGTCCTAATGTCAAAAAAATATTACCAAATTTAACAATTCCCATGCTTTTAATTTGGGGAAAAAAGGATCGATTTGTCCCTCCAGCCTTAGCTACTCAATTTGCTCGCTACAACGAAAAATTAGAATTACTCTATTTAGAAGATGTAGGTCATTGTCCCCACGATGAATCACCAGAACAAGTAAATAAAGCGATTCTAGATTGGATAGAACTTACGCAAAAATAGCTCAAACTCTTATTTCTCTGTGTTCTCTGCGCCTCTGCGGTTCGTTTTTCCGTAACTTGTGCGTAAGTCCTAATAACGATGCGTACAATAAAGTTTTAAAAATCACATCTTGCCAAAAACCCCGACAGCCATTACCCTATCAGTGAGCGAGTTCGCGTTACAATCTTTTCAAACTTTTGTTGTGAGCAGCAACATTTCCAGATTTTACAGTTAAAATAGTATATCTGTTCTAATTGACTTCCCAACCCAAAATTCATAAATCCTATATTTAGAGGCTCTAATGGCTACTAACACCGAAACTTCTGGCAAACAAAAAGCACTGAATATCGTCCTCGCCCAGATTGAGCGTAGCTTTGGGAAAGGAGCAATCATGCGCCTGGGTGATGCTACCAGGATGCGTGTAGAAACAATTTCCACCGGTGCGCTTACCCTGGATTTAGCATTGGGAGGCGGTTTACCCAAAGGACGGGTAATTGAAATCTATGGTCCAGAAAGTTCTGGTAAAACCACAGTAGCACTTCACGCCCTAGCCGAAGTACAGAGAAATGGCGGTATTGCTGCCTTTGTTGATGCTGAACACGCCCTTGATCCTACTTACGCAGCCGCATTGGGTGTAGATATCGAAAACTTACTTGTTTCTCAGCCAGACACAGGAGAATCAGCTTTAGAAATTGTTGATCAATTAGTGCGTTCTGCCGCAGTCGATATCGTTGTAATTGACTCCGTAGCAGCACTTGTTCCCCGTGCCGAAATAGAAGGCGATATGGGTGATACCCACGTTGGTTTGCAAGCCCGGTTAATGAGTCAAGCATTACGAAAAATCACAGGTAACATTGGTAAATCAGGCTGCACAGTCATTTTTATCAACCAATTGCGGCAAAAAATCGGTGTTACCTACGGTAGTCCAGAAACCACACCTGGCGGTAACGCCTTGAAGTTTTATGCCTCAGTCCGTCTAGATATTCGCCGGATTCAAACTTTAAAAAAAGGTACAGATGAATTTGGTAATCGAGTCAAAGTCAAAGTTGCTAAAAATAAAGTAGCTCCTCCATTTAGAATCGCCGAATTTGACATTATATTCGGTAAGGGAATTTCTACTTTAGGCTGTCTAGTTGACATAGCAGAAGAAACTGGCGTTCTCCTCCGCAAAGGTGCTTGGTATAGCTACAATGGCGATAATATTTCCCAAGGTCGAGATAACGCTATCAAACATCTAGAAGAAAAGACAGATTTTGCTGAAAAAATTAAAGAGTTGGTACTAGAAAAGTTAGACAAAGGTGCTGTGGTATCGGCTAACTCTGTAGCTAAAATTGGTGAAGACGAGGAAGAGGAGGAAGAAGATATGGAATTAGAGGAATAACAACATCTAGGACTTACGCTGATTTTCTAGCTTTGTTAGTAGGGTGCGTCAGATGGAGAAATATGGCTAATGGTGGTGAAATCATCGGGTCTGACGCACCGTAGAAAAAACTTTGTTAGTAGGGTGCGTCAGATGGAGAAATATGGCTAATGGTGGTGAAATCATCGGGTCTGACGCACCGTAGAAAAAACGAAAACAAATAACGTAAGTTGCTAGTTAGATAAAATAAGGTGCGTCAGAATATTAAAATTAGTGTTTTAGTCTAATTATTCTGTCTGACGCACCCTACAGACTACTAAATATCTGAAAATTAATAACTAGCGACTTGATCTACTATTTCAAATTCAAAGGTGCCTATTAAATGTTGATCAATATAAACTTCGATTTTATGTTGACCGACAGGATCACCGGGAGCAATTGTCCAAAAATTCTCAATCATCCCATTTGTAAGAGTTTGTTTACGCTTTGATGTGGCCGTAGTTCCATCAGGTGATATAGAAAAATTATCACTTTCCTGAGTAGCCCAAGTTTCTGGAGCTTTTGGTAAAGTTAAAACTTCACGCCATGTCACTACAGGTTTGTGGTTTTGCAGTTGAATCCTCCAACCATAGCTATCTCCGGCTTTCAATACTACTTTATTTGTGGGTAGAAAATTAACTTTACCTTGAGAATCAACTTTTTTGATGCCAAATTCAGATTTACTAATTGTAATCGTTTCTGTATCAACTAATTGAGAAGATTCTGGTGGATTTTCTGCTAAAACAAGAGTAGCATTGTTAAAATCGGTAACTATAACCCCGAATATCAACGAGAGAGAAGTTAGCAAAACTCTAGTAACCCAGATTTTTTTAAGCATGATTTTTTTAAGGTAGTCGTAGTATTTAATTCTATTATTCTCCACTCTATTCCGGGTTAAGATCGCCGTCGATATGCCGCGATCAATGCTGTAAAACTAGGATACGGGGAGCAAGCATACATCCGTCGCCTTTTGGGATGCCCTGCGCTATGCTAAACTGTCCAATCTTCGATTATTAAGTTCGGAACTTTGCTAAAGTCACCAGTATTTCGGGTAAGTAGCACCAAGTTGTTAGAAATAGCGATCGCTGCAACTCTCAAATCCATTGTAGCCACACGAACTTTCTGTTTCCGCATTTCATCAAATATGGCGATCGCCTGAGAATCAAATGGTAAAACTGGAGCATTTGCAAAACCATTAAGAGTTTCTAACAATAGCGCATATCCACGAGCCATATCGGTATTGTTCTGGGCGCGGTTGATGAAGGTATGAGCGCCAATTACTTGCTCATGGAAACTAATAACCGATAAAACAAAGTCTGTGATTGGGTGTTGTGACATCCTCAAAGTTAATCGGCTAAACTCTAAACTAGAGCGACGCTGTAGAAAACTGATGTGATCTGTATCTAGCAAATATTTCACAATTATTTGCCACTATCATCAATGGGTTTGTCAGACTGCCGAAAAGCACGTCCATATTCTAGGGCTTTGAGAAAAGCTGCATCATCAGAAATTGAACCTATGAGTCTCTCCAACCAGTTTTCAGAAGTGGGCTTAGTGTCAAATTTATGCTGGAGATCAAAAACTACTTGTTCAAGGTTTATCAAGCGTTGCTCAAGAGTTGATGTGTCTAGCATGGCTGCTCCTAAATTGAAAATTATAATGAGAAGAAAAACTTACTCTAGTCTAACTAAGAAACTGTATTAGTTTCAAAAAAACAAGGCGCGTTAATTAAAATATAACGCAACCTACTAAGATCAGCGAACTGACAAAAGCCCTCCGGGCATCCAAGAAACAGCGCTTGCGCTATCGCACTAGATGTTGTTGTCTTCTTCAGAAGCCTGTGATTATTGAGATATTATCCTACTCTATCTATAAAGTGCAGGATTTACGCACGGGATACGAAACATAAGGGTTTGAGATTGCACCAGCCTCGCAATGATGAGAATACTTTAATCTTGTGTAAGTTCTAAAGTGTATATTCTCTGTTATTAGTCTTCGTCCAAGGCTGGGAAAATTTCTTCAAACTGCCACAACTTATCCTTATTTTCAATAAACCAAATCCGTGATTCGGTGGTTAATTTGCTCCAAATCACCTCAATGGGAATGTGAGGAGAGGAGTATTGATACTCTTGACCGAGTTCTTTTAGGTTGTCTGCTACTGCATCAGGAACACCAAAGTCTTCCCAGTTAACCTTTAAATTTCTACCGGTCATCCCCGCAGTGGGGTCAAATATTAGTTGTGAGGCTCGGATTAAATCGGCAAAGTGTTGGGGTTTGAGTCCGATTATTTCCTGAATTTCGATTGATTTTTTAGGCTGTTGAGACATATCACTGGGGTGATGAAGATGGGTGGTTGATTGAATTTACCGCCAGAGATGATCCCATTATCTTTAAGTTTAGCGTACAAACTTATTGATGCTGGTTTTATGAATTTTTTTTAGGGCATATCTAAGTAAACTGTAACGGCAGCTACAGCTATTAACATTTCGTCATTTTTATCATTCAGGGAGGGAATAGCTAACCCATCAACTATCATTCCCCCAGATTCGACGATAAGAGTTTTGCGACCAAAGGGAAGTACAGCTAAGACTTCGGCTTCTCGCACTTGTTCGGGGTAGGGTACTGCTATTTTCACCTCAATAATCATCTCGTTGGGATCTTTAGCAGCTATTTCCATGATACCAAGTAAGGCATTGTGAGCGATCGCATTTCTCACTGCCCTGGCCGCTGCTACTGTCGGTTCTTGTCCGTGCTGGTCTATACCCATGCCCATTTCGATAATAAAACGTTTAAGTGTCATAATTCAAAAGCCTTTGGTAAATCTGCTAAATTTTTTCTTGGGCAGGTGGAACAATGCCAATTTTATTCAATGTGATATCAATAGAGTTTAATAGTTTAAAATCTTCCTGGGGTAAAGGATAAGAGTTACTATTAAATAAACCTGCACTGGTAATAGGATATTTTTCTAAAAAAGAAAATGCTTGACGAAATTGTTGCGGTGTTGCTTTAATTGGTGCGTCAAAATGACAGGGAATAATCCATTGGAAGTCCCAACTGGTAACTTGATCAGCCCATTTTATTGTTTCTTTTGGGGCGCGGTTGAGAATTAAACTTTGTAAAATTGGGGCAACTAATAAACGTCCATTTCCTCGTAAAGCATCAAAGGATCTTTGCCAATCATTATCCCATTGAAAGGGGTAAAAACCAAAGTAGTTTTTTATTGAACGGTCTGGGGATTTTTGGGCATCATGCAATAGTTGACTGAATTTAGGAATTTTTAAGACACTGGGTTGAAAATATAAAGCAAATAAAGTGATGCGTTGCCATCCTTTGCGACGATTGATTTGATTATCGGTGATCACATCAGATGCTTGATCTTTAGCGTGATATAGTAGTGGGTAGGGGTCAAGTTGAGCGATCGCTGGTGGGTCTTCTGGGATAGAAACAAGACAATCTGTTACCAGTAAAGTGTGCGATCGCCTATGGAAAAATACAGCCTCAGCAAACCGACCAAGACCAAGTGCGATCGATCCCAGCATCCTATAATCAAACTCATTACCAAAGGGCGTTTGACTACTATCTTCGGGCATTACTTGAGTGCGTTTAGCAGGTAATCCCAACCAACTCAGAGGCAAATTTACAGGAAAACTCCATTGGTTAGGTGTAACAAACACCAAAGCCGAGGGAAAACATCTGGCAAAGGGTCCAACAAAAACTTTGTGTTCTAATCCAGAGATAGTGGGCAAGATAATATACTTAACTTCACCGTGTTCTCCCACCAACTCATTCACCAACCGAATACACTCTTTTGTCGGTGCAACGGGAGCATAAATTAGTAAACCACCTGCCTCTAGCTTCACCACAGTCATGCGAATCGGCACAACAACGTAAAAAATGCCCTGAATCTGCTCAAAAGTCCAAATGGTGTCTTTAATAACTTCTTTGCAAATTGTTCGTCGTCTAGCGTAGGGATAAATTGGCACAACAGGCCAGAAAGGCCAGAAAAAATCCTGAGAATCTATCTTTTCACCATCACTCACCCTGGGAATCCTCCAAATTTCCGATGCTAATTGTCTAATTAGAGATTACATCTCTTACATCAATATTTTTTATTTCACCTCAAGGCACAAATAAGAACACGAAAATAACGAATTTTGCAGAAAACCTATTATATAACAATACAGTTCAGTTAGATCCAAAAAACCTTAAATTAGACCTCTTGCATAAATACTTTGGTGTCGCCAAAAATATTCTTGAAAAGCTCACGCAAAGGCGCAAAGACGCAAAGAAGAATTTGAAAATCACGACTTTTCCAAGAGGTCTATTGTGCAGGTTGGGTTGACGTAAGGAAACCCAACATTTTCGGGATTTTGTTGAGTTGCGCTATTGCTTAACCCAACCTACAATTTTCTAATATTTGGTTATCAGCAGCTTTAAGAAGCACGACAGAAATTATAGAGATCCAAATAAAATTCACGAAATAAAGGACATTTCTTTTGAACTTCTTTAGGATCTATTTCTCGCAAGAATAAAGGAGTATGCGATCCTTTAGAATAGCGTGATTTATTCCGATCATCTTCATCTTGTTCACTTGATTCAACTAGCATTTTCGATAACTTTTCTCTACAAGCGTCTTTTTCTGTATCGTATTCACTAAATAATTCTGGTTTATCAAAATTAACATTTTTTTCTTTACTCAACCAATAACGCATTCGTTTTTCTCTATTACCTTTAAAATGTGGATGTTTAGCTATTGTATTATTCCAATCAGCAATAATCCAAGATTCTAATTCAGGTGCAGCAAAAACTATAAACTGCTTAATATCCGCGCATTCTGGTATTTTTGAAATTGCGTCTAAAAATGCTTGTTTCTGTAAAATTGTATCTCGACAATCTAAATCATCAAAAACTAAAATTAAATCACATTTACTTAATTCGTGTTGTAGAGAAATAGGTAGTTTTTCACTAATTTCTGTAATTAAGCTTTTACCTGTTTTACCATAACTCTTCTTCTTATCAGGTTTAGAACCTGGTTTCATTTTAACTGGTGTTTTACGTTCAAATTTACAACCAGGAAAGTTTTTTTGTAAAAAAGGAATTAGTCCTGCAACTTCTGACTCACCACCACCGGCAAAAACCCATACTACCACGGCCAACCTCCAACATTAGGATCACCAACACGGTATAAATCACCTAATTCCCATCCTTCCTCTAAACTTGGACTAAGCATTTCTTTGGAAAGTGTTTTCATGGTAAAATGAGTTTGATCTTCAGAATAAAAACAATAAACATTTTCTAAACAATCTGTGAAATGATCTAAAAGATCGGGACTGTGTGTAGTAACTATTATTTGAGTTTTTCTGGATGCTTGTTTAATCCATTCAGCTAAGATCCGCATCCATGAAACGTGTAAACCTAATTCTGGTTCATCAATAACTAGCAATGAAGGAAGTACAGGAGAATGTAATATAGTTGCCCAGCATAACATTCTTACTGTTCCATCTGACATATCACTCAAATAAAATGGTTCTTTAATATCTTCAAAATACCATTCTACGGTTAATGATAAACGACCAGAACGAATAGGACGAATACGACGAGTTTTAGGTAAAATCGACTTCATTGCTTGATTAATGCTATCTTCAAAGTCGATATCTTGCTGAATTAAATTCTCTAAAACTAACGCTAAGTTATCACCAGATGTAGATAAATAAATATCACTTCCTCCTATTTTGGGTTCTGAGGTTCTAATTTGATTTAAGTCCATATTATTGGCATTATAAAATTGCCATTGGGAAATAAAATCTACTAAATCTCGTCTCCTTTTATAGGCAGGTGTGCTTTCAGGTGAATATTTGCTATATTCAAGCAATTTCGGAAGTGTCGTCAAACCTAAAGAATTAGTGGGTATATTATCTAATGGTTTAAGGTGTATTATTGAATTTTGTCTAGGATTATCAAAAACTGATGCAGCCCCTTTACCTATTTCTATATCATGAAATTTATAATAATAAAAAGGTGATGGACCCGGATCCATTTCATTTAAATTTTGTCCACCAAATAAAAATTCTCGCGAAATAATTACTTTATTTTTCTTTCTATCTACAAAAAGAGTTAAAGTCAGCATTGTGCTAAACTTGTCATCACACGGTTCTCCTGGTGATAAATTTTGAGAAAAACAATATTCAAAATTAACACGGGCAGGACTTTTAACACTATTATCTAAAATTCTATCTGCTCCTAATTTGCTAACTGCGTCCTCAAAGCTGGTGACACCACGACTTTCATCGGGAATCGTAGTTAAACAATCTCTTAAAAATTTTAAGCAACTGATATAATTGCTTTTACCTGAACCATTAGAACCTATAAAAATATTCAGATTATTTAACTCTACTGGCGGAAGTAAAGACAAATTTTTATAATTTTTAGTACCGATAAATTGCAGCATAGTTTAATTTATGATTTTTCAATTTTATGGCTTTACTGTACTTGTTATAGTCAAAATGGTTTAATAGTTTGATTATACAGTAAGGGTTTGAGCATCGCTAAACCCCACATATCCAGGTTTTTCGTAATTTTGTAAAAGTTCAAATTTCAACCGTTACGAGTATAAATGACCAATCGGTAAGGGGGAACAGAAAAATCAGGTGAGTAATTAATTTTGTCTCATTACCTGCTTAGGAATATGAATTAAATAAAGTGCAAAAGTAGGGTGTGTTAGCGACAGCGTAACGCACCATTCCAGGTTAAATCAGAATTGCAGGTTATTAAATTTGCGTTCCTTAGTAAGTGTAAAACCCAGCGCCTTTAGACGTGGGATAATGGGAGTGAGAATTAAATTAAACTAATCCTGTGGGTTAGAGTGTCAATTCTCTGTAACGTTTTTGAAGATCCGTAATCTTAAACAATGCCTCAAAGTGCAACCCAACTGATTGATATAACTCTGCTCCCCCTTGCAGTCTATCAATGAGAGAAATTACCCTATCAACAGTATAACCCGCAGCTTGTAAACGCTCAACAGCCTTGAGTGCAGATTTTCCAGTTGTCACAACATCTTCCAAAACCACTACCTTTGCACCCTCTGGCAAAGTTGGACCCTCAATATAAGCCATTGTCCCATGACCTTTAGTTTCTTTGCGAATAATCAAAGCTGGTAAAGGACGATTTTCATAAACAGAAACAACACTTACTGCACTTACAATTGGGTCAGCCCCCAAAGTTAAACCCGCTACAGCTTGAGTATCTACAGGTAATAGCGGTAACAGTAATCTCCCCACAGCCACAGCACCTTGGGGATGAAGTGTTACCTGTTTACCGTTAATATAATAAGAACTACGTTGTCCAGAAGATAGAACAAAATCACCTTCTTGATAAGCCAGTTGGCAAAATAAGTCTAGTAAACACTGACGCAGGGTAGTTAAATCAGTAGTAGCAGCCAAAATATTTGAGTGGCTAAGAGTTTCAGTAGAATAAGTCATTACAAACCGTTGAAAATTATGATACACCAATAGTTAAACTCAAAAGAGTTCTGAGATTAAGCATAAGTTAAGTTTCGCCCAAAATTTGAGGAGCAGTCAATATGAATATAAATTTAAAAGCCATCAGTGGCTTTCTGGCATTGTTAGCTACAAGTACGTTGTTTCCTTCCATTGCATCTGCCGACACAAAAACACCTGATTATCAAACCACAAATGAAGTCTTTGAGCGAGCCTACTTTCGCCACGATCGCAATTTTTACGACAATAATGGTTTACAGCGTCAGATAGACTCTTTATTTGGACCTGGATCAAAATTTCAAACTACTTTCACTGACAATGAAATTGCTAAAGATGCTGAGTTGATTAACACAGTATATCGTGATGTTCTAGCCCAGCAAACAACCAATGATCCCTATCTTCGTAGTCCAGATTTACCAAATCCTTACGACTCTTCATTACTGATGTCTCCCCGATATAATGCCAATAAGCTGAAAATTGGCACTGAATATCGCTTTGAAATTATACAACCTTAATCAGACTGCTAATTACAGCTATCTGTTTGATTGCTTGATTGGAGACGGAAACAAAACTAGGTAAGAGTCTCTCCTTTTACCTAGTAGCCATTAATCAATTACCTAAAAACCAATAATTTCTGGATGCACCAGCCCCCCGGATTTATCCATTAGACATATCTGGTAAAGATTGTAGAGACTCTCTACAGGGGTTTTAGGTCACGCATACTTAGTTTCTGGAGATGTCTATTGGTTATACCCAACACGGCTTAGTTGTTTGATTCTCCGGGTAGGGTTTTAAGCCCTGGTAGAAAATGCACAATCACATCCGCTGATTTAGTGCGCCCTGCTGGAATCGAACCAGCCTGAAGACGAATTATGAGTTCGTTGCCTCCCCAATCGGCCAAAGGCGCTTGTTTTGTAGATTTGGGAATGTACTAAATTTATTTTTTATTCATTGCCCTAAAAATACAGTTTTTATATTAGCATAAGTTTATGAGTTTTGAACAGTCCTGGAATAAATTATTAAATTTCCATGGTTAATTTGACGAAAAAATATAGCAGGGTAATATTGATTAAGTCCTAATTGAGGATTGATCTTAAACGCTTCAATGCTTTTAAACAGACCAAATTCTTTTATAATAGCTTTTTGGCGATGAGAATAAACTCCACGGTACTCCTGACCTTGATTTTGTTAACCCTGATGTTGGGAGCGGGTTCTGTAAGTGCGTTTTTGGGTTTTAGTCTGGGAAGTTCGGCTCTTAAAGGTGTCACAGCGCCAGATGGTCGTCCGACAACCAAATTTGCCAGCAGCAAGACAACCAGTAGCCAACAGGGAGAAGTAATCCTTTTAAGAGAGGAAGAAATTCTCAAAACGGTGAAGTCACGAATTGAGGGCAAAACTAAAACTAACAATAAAAAAAAGTTAACGGATGAGCAAGAGGAGAACACCATCAATAAATCAAAAACCAAAGAAAAACCCCAGGAAAGTATCGAAGAAACTCTTCAACCTGGATTTCCGGTGACGGCTGAAAGTGAGGATGTGATGCTGTCCGTACAATCCGTTCGGTACTCTGGTGGAGATTTATTGCTCAAGGTGAAAATGCAAAACAAAGGTGCTGATTCTGTGCGATTTTTGTATAGTTTCTTAGATATCACTGATGATAAAGGACGTACTCTTAGTGCCATTACGGAAGGACTACCCGCAGAGTTGCCGGGAAATAGCACCACATTTACTGGTACAGTGAGTATTCCTACAGCTTTACTTGATGATGTAAAAAAGATATCACTGGCATTGACAGACTATCCGGCTCAGAAATTGAAGTTACAAGTGTCTGATATTCCTGTAGAAAAATAATTAGGTGATTGGTGATTCTTCTCATTTTTCCTGATACCATTCAAAATTAAAGAGTGGGTGCGTAAGTTTTACACGAGCTTTAACAGTGAGTGGTTTTTCTGGCTTAAATTGGAGAGAAGTAGGGCTGCGATTGTTATCGGTACTAATATTGATAGCGATTAATGCTTTTTTTGTGACGGCGGAATTTTCAATGGTGACAGTGCGACGGACAAGGATTCATCAGCTAGTTGAGGCTGGGGATATTCCAGCGATCGCTGTCGAAACTTTACAAGGTAGTATTGATCGACTGCTATCTACAGCCCAGTTAGGAATTACCCTCTCTAGTTTGGCACTTGGTTGGATTGGAGAAAGCAGTATTGTCATACTCGTAAATGTATGGCTGAAATCCTGGCCTTTGCCATTTAGAGTGACTAACTTCCTAGCGCATTCTTTGTCAGTCCCCTTGGCGTTTTTCTTAATTGCCTATTTACAAATAGTTTTAGGCGAATTATGTCCCAAATCCGTCGCTATGCTCTATCCAGAAAAGTTAGCACGGTTTTTGGGTCCTTCAGTCAGAGCGATCGTTCGTTTTTTTAGTCCCTTCATCTGGATACTTAACCAATCAACCCGTTACCTGTTGCGATTATTTGGCATTGAATACACAGGACAAAGCTGGAGGCCACCTGTCACCCCAGAAGAATTGCAATTAATTATCTCCACAGAACAAGAATCGAGTGGGTTACAAATGGCAGAACGTCAACTGCTCAATAACGTCTTTGAATTTGGAGACGTAACAGCCCAAGATGTGATGATTCCCCGTACCAGCATTGTCGTTTTATCAGAAAATGCCACTTTTCAGACCTTACTTGAGGAAATGACATCCACTGGACATTCCCGCTATCCGGTCATTGGTGAGTCTCTAGACGACATTCGTGGCATTGTTTACTTCAAAGATTTAGCTGCACCCCTAGCCGTGGGTAAATTGAGCTTAGAGACACAAATCCAAACTTGGATGCGTCCAGTGCAGTTTATCCCAGAACAGACCCCCCTGAGCGAATTATTGCCAATGATGCAGCAAGAAAAGCCAGCCATGGTCATAGTCGTTAATGAATTTGGGGGTACAGTAGGACTTGTTACCATTAAAGATGTAATTGCCGAAATAATCGGTAATGTAGGTGAATCAGAAAACAGCGATGACTTACTAATTCAAATGTTAGACCAGCAAACATTTTTAGTACAAGCTCAAATCAACTTAGAAGAAGTCAACGAAGTTTTACATATCCACTTACCCTTAATGAGGGAATATCAAACCTTGGGAGGCTTTTTACTCTATCAGTGGCAAAAAATTCCAGCTAAAGGCGAAATCTTCTGTTATCAAAATATTGAATTTACCGTAGTCTCAGTTACAGGACCCCGCTTGAACCAAATCCAACTTAGGCTTTTATCAGAGGATGCTTGAAAAGTAAGTGTTTTAACTCTCCTTCTGACTCCTGACTCCTGACTCCTGACTCCTGACTCCTGACTCCTGACTCCTGACTCCTAGCCATTCTATAATATACTTGTAATAGACCTGTATCAACATTATTTTAGCATACCTCATAACTGCCATATCTCCCCAAATTCCCCAACACCACTGTCCAGTTTTTCCCAAAAGGTGGCACAATCAACAAATGCAACCAAAAAAATTAAATAATTATGAAAAAATGATTTCAGCTATGGGGCGGGCAAAAATTGGGTAGTTATCCCGTCCATTAATTACTTACTTAACTACCCCCTAAGAATTTTTACTTAGGAAATGCTGAATTTGTAGAGTTAACTGTAAAATTATTAAGTTTTACTCTGTAGACTTGACAAACAACAGCTATTGAGAACCGTGTATTTAAAAGACAGCCAGATAGTGGGAACTGATTAGAAACTTTGAAATTCTTCATAAACAGAACCACTATGTTAACATCTGGATGGTTTTAGACGGATTGAATTTGGCGTTTAAGTATAAAAGCCAACGGCCGTAGCGTCTCTAAATTTGGTGGTTGAGGAGAGAACAATAGTGCAAGATAGCATATCAGTGGCAGAACCAAATCTATATACACAGCGCAATCAGCCACGACCAATCCGCGTAGGCGTGATTGGCGTTGGTAACATGGGGCAACATCATACCCGCGTCCTCAGTTCCATGAAAGATGTTGAACTGGTGGGCGTGTCAGACATTAACATTGAGCGTGGGTTAGAAACAGCCAGTAAATACAAGGTACGTTTTTTTGAAGATTACTGTGATCTACTACCCCATGTAGAAGCAGTTTGTATTGCTGTACCCACCCGCTTACATTATGCCGTTGGCATCAACTGTCTGTTAGCGGGGATTCATGTTTTGATTGAAAAACCGATTGCTGCTAGTATTTCCGAGGCCGAATCTCTTGTGAATGCAGCAGCAGAGTCTCAGTGTATTTTGCAAGTAGGACACATTGAGAGATTTAATCCAGCATTTAGGGAACTCAGCCAAGTTCTGAAAACTGAGGAATTATTAGCCCTAGAATCTCACCGCATGAGTCCTTATTCGGCTAGAGCGAATGATGTTTCTGTGGTACTGGATTTAATGATCCATGACATTGACCTACTTCTAGAATTAGCTGCCTCTCCTGTAGTGAAATTGACTGCTAGTGGTACTCGTGCCTTAGATTCAGGTTATTTAGATTATGTGACTGCCACCTTGGGTTTCGCCAATGGCATTGTCGCCAATTTAACGGCCAGTAAAGTCACTCACCGCAAGATCCGCCGGATTGTAGCCCATTGCAAAAATTCGTTTACTGAGGCTGATTTTCTCAGAAATGAGATTTTGATTCATCGACAAACCTCTGTCAATCCTCTGTTAGACCATCGACAAGCACTTTACAGGCAAGATGGTTTAATCGAAAAGGTCTATACAAGTAACGTTCAACCGTTAAGCGCAGAACTAGAGCATTTTATTAACTGTGTGCATGGTGGAAATCAGCCTTCAGTTGGCGGTGAACAAGCTCTAAAGGCTCTAAGATTAGCAAGTTTAATTGAACAGATGGCTTTGGAAGATCGGGTCTGGAATCCATTGGATTGGCAATCGGAATCGAGGGTACAATCTTTAACCCAGACAGTTTAATACAGCAGGAGTCAGGAGTCAGGAGTCAGGAGTAAAACTGGCTTGTTGTCTAGGTTTGAATTTTGATTCTGTACCGTATGGCTAACGCCACGCTACGCTATCGTCTGATGCTCACGGCGAAGCCTCATTGCTCTGCAATCTGCTGTAGTTTAAGGACTGCGGAAATGGGAAAAATATTTGATTTTCCCTTTTCCTCTTCCTCAAGTAAACAAACAAAAATAAATTTTAGTTACAAAGAACACGTAATTTGCTAAAATTGCCTACAATATGTCAAATAATTCTAGATTTACAATGGACTAGCATCACTAAAGACGTATTTCTAGCTACACTTGACATAACCTAAAATTTTTTGTAGCTCGCATTTTTGTAAGATGGGCATGATAACTTTTTAAGGTTAAGTTAGCATTAGGAGCTTTCATGACAGACCAACCACCCGTTGCCAATCCGATGAATGCGGCTGCTATTCCGATGAATCGCACATCAGCAGCCACACCCATGAACGCAGTTCGTACACCGACGGTGAATACGAGCGGAAAAACTATTCTCAGTGTTGATTTAGGCAGAACTTCCACAAAAACTTGTGTAGGACGTGAACCCAATAGTGTGGTGTTTATTCCTGCCAATGTGAAGCATATGTCTATTGAGCAAATTCGTGGGGGTGTTTTTGAGGCCAAAGCCACCGACCCTTTAATGGATTTGTGGTTGGAGTATCAAGGTAGTGGCTATGCGGTAGGTCAAATAGCGGCTGACTTTGGGGCAAATTTAGGCGTAGGCCAATCTAAAGTAGAGGATGCCTTAGTTAAAGTGTTGGCGAGCGCTGGCTACTTTAAACTCAAAGATGAGATTGCTGTTGTTTTGGGTCTACCTTTCCTTTCTTTAGAACAATTTGAAAAGGAAAAAGCACAGTTGACCAGCTTAGTAACTGGACCCCATGTATTAAATTTCCGTGGTGAATCTTTATCTTTGAACATCACTAAGGTTTGGGTGATGCCAGAAGGCTACGGTAGTCTTCTGTGGTCAGAAACTCAACCGAATAAAGCAACTACAGTTCCCGATTTTACGAAAATATCGGTGGGGATTGTGGATATTGGTCATCAAACCATTGATATGATCATGGTGGATAACTTCCGTTTTGCCAGAGGTGCTTCTAAGAGTGAAGACTTTGGGATGAGCAAGTTTTATGAAATGGTAGCTGCGGAAATTGATGGGGCAGATAGTCAGTCTTTAGCATTGATTTCTGCTGTTAATAAGCCCAAGGGCGATCGCTTTTATCGTCCAAAAGGTGCTAGTAAGCCTACCAATTTAGATGATTTTCTGCCTAACTTGACGGAGATGTTTTCACGGGATATTTGTTCTCGCGTGTTGGCTTGGTTGCCAGAGCGTGTAACTGATGTGATTATTACTGGTGGTGGTGGCGAATTTTTCTGGGAAGATGTACAACGTCTGCTTAGAGAAGCTAAAATTAATTCCCATCTGGCTGCACCTTCCCGACAAGCTAATGCTTTAGGGCAGTATATTTATGGAGAGGCGCAATTGTCGGCTGTTCGCGCTGCTAGGTAATAAAACTGATGTTCCAATGGTCAAAAAAGAAAGTAGTTAAATCGGTCACCTTTGAACCAGAAATTGCTGATGAGAGTTTGTTGGTGCAGGTAGAAGGTTATTTGGAAGCGAAGCCAGAAAAAACTTTTAGTGACCTCTGTAAGGAGGCTTTGTGGCAAGCTCTCTGTGTACCGGAATCTGGACAACGGGATCTTAAAGCAGTAGATATGACGACAGTTGAACAACAAATCAATGACCTAAAACGTCAGGTAGCTGGTTTTGAAGAACGTTTTTTTGCTAAGGAGTCTAATCGTTTGCAGTTGATGGAAAGTCAAATGCTGCAACTGAGTCAACAAGTAGCACAATTGGCGCTGATTTTGGGTGAACGACAATTCTCCCAGACTCCAATTTCATCGGTGGCAACGGCAGAAGTAGTTGGTAATTCTACTTATAGTCCTGAACCTCCTCTGGAAGAGGTTGATCCGGTAATTAGCCGTCTTAGTCAGTTTCTTGATGATTTTTAGAGAAAAAGTAGCTTTTTAATTGTTTTTCTGTTGATTGACGACTTTTAAATCAAATTTCTTTCATCCCCCCACTAGATCAGGAAGATATTAGTGGTGGGATATTTTATTTTGGAGAGGGAACAGGGAACAGGGAACAGAAAAACCAGTTGTGTATTTAGGGCTTGCTGATAGCGTAGCGTGCCGTTAGGCATATAAAGCTAAAACTG
>NZ_JAYGHC010000015.1:49193-102900 GCF_034932285.1 Cronbergia sp. UHCC 0137 | reverse complement strand
ATTTAGGTTTTAACCCAATAAATCACTACGGGGTTTAAAGGTTTCTATTTCTCGCAATTTTTCGTAAAGTTCCCGTTCTTCTGGGGTGAGGTTTTTGGGGGTGAGGATCTGAATTTCTACTAATTGATCACCGCGACTACCGTTTTCGCTGGGGTAGCCTTTATTGGCGAGGCGAAATCGTTGACCAGACCTAACTGCTGGGGGAATGGTCATTTTCACGGGTCCATCTAGGGTGGGGGCTTCTACTTGACCACCTAAAGTTGCTTCACTGGGGGTTACTGGTACTTGACAGAAAATATTAGCGCCTTCTAATTTAAACAAAGGATGGGGTTCAACGGTAATTTTTAAATATAAATCACCACCGCCAATGCCTTGATTTCGCAAGCGGATGGTTTGACCTGTTACCATTGCTGGGGGCATGGTTACTTCTAGCGATCGCCCATCTTCTAATCGTATCCTTTCGTTACCACCTTGATAAGCTTTTTCTAAAGGTAAAGTCAATCTAGCTTCAATATCTCGACGGCTGCTACGGGGTGGGGGAGTATTAACTGTATAGGAAACTTTGGTTCGGGGTGTGCGAAAGGGGTCGCTGGTTGTGGTATTACCTCCACTGGTACGAGAACTTTGGGGATTGTTGACACCAATAACTTGATTAATAAAACTTTCAAAATCATTAAATTCGCTGGGGTCTACCTCCTGTTTACCACTGCGACCATTGGGACGATTATCTTCCCAAACTTTAGTTTTTGGTGCTTGTTTACCACCGGCAAAGCCTTTTTGTTTCCAATGGCGGCTAAACTGGTCATATTGCGATCGGCGAGTGGGGTCAGAAAGAACTTCATAAGCCTCACCGACAATTTTAAATTTTTCTTCTGCTTCCTTATTTCCCGGATTGAGATCGGGGTGATATTGTCTAGCTAACCGACGATAAACTTTTTTAATTTCTTCGTTAGAAGCATCTTTAGATACTCCTAAAATTTCGTAGTAATCGCGGAAATTCTGCAAATTTTGCATAGTTTTTTATTTATCTTAAAAGTGTCATTAATTTAAGGAAGAGGGGATTGGTGATTGGTGATTGGTGATTGGTGATTGGTGATTGGTAATAAAAGATTTATTCCTCCCCTGCCCCCTGCCCCCTGCCTCCCCTGCCTCCTGCCCCCTGCCCCCTGCCTTTTGCCTCCTTTTAATTACAGCCAATCATCATCATCATCCCAATTATCTTGGTAGGTAGGACGTTTTCTAGGGGCTGGACGACTATCATAGGAGGGGGAACGATTGTCTCTGCCATAATCCCTGTTATAAGAATCCCGTTCTCGATAGGTTTCTCTGGAAAAATCCCTTTCCTTTTCTTTATCACCGGTAAAGATTTCACGGATTGCACCGAATAGATCTTCATCTTCGTCTTCAGCATAATACTGACGGACTTCTCGATTCAGTTCATACAAAGCATCTTGAAGATCCACATAAGCTTGATCTATAGCGCGATCGCTATTTTCTTTCAATCCCTCACGTAGTTGTCGGCAAATATTATCAATTCTTTGGCGACGGTTGCGGGCAAATTGCATCCCCATTTCTAAGGATACTTCCCTCAATTGCCGTTCTGCTTGTAAAATTAAAGCTTCGGCGCGAGTGCGTTTTTCTACCCGTTCTTTGCGTTCCCGGTCAACTTCTGAGTATTTTTGAGCATCTTGAATCATCCGATTAACTTCCGATTCGCTCAAAGTAGAAGCCCCTTGAATCGTGATACTCTGTTCTCTTCCGGTGGTGCGATCGAGGGCAGTCACCTGTAAAATCCCGTTGGCATCAATATCATAGGATACCTGGACTTGGGGAATACCTCTCGGTGCGGGGGGGATGCCATACAACTTAAACCGCCCTAAAGACTTGTTGTTGGCGGCCATTTCCCTTTCACCTTGGACAACGTGGATTTCTACGCTGTTTTGGTTATTTTCTGAGGTAGAAAAGATATCCGAGCGTCGTACTGGTATAGTTGTGTTACGGGGAATGAGTTTTTTCATTACACCGCCGATGGTTTCTAATCCCAAAGATAGGGGTGTGACATCTAACAACAGTACATCCTTGAGTTCCCCAGCCAAAATCCCCGCTTGAATAGCTGCACCAACCGCCACCACTTCATCAGGGTTGACGTTTTCGTTGGGTTCTATACCAATTAAATCTCTGACTAGCTGTTTTACCATCGGTATCCTTGTGGAACCGCCCACTAGTACAACTTCTTCAATATCTGCTGGCGATAGTCCGGCATCTTTTAACGCCCGTTTGACTGGTATTCGCACTCTGCTGATTA
Source organism: Cronbergia sp. UHCC 0137 (assembly GCF_034932285.1). Taxonomy (NCBI): domain Bacteria; kingdom Bacillati; phylum Cyanobacteriota; class Cyanophyceae; order Nostocales; family Nostocaceae; genus Cronbergia; species Cronbergia sp. UHCC 0137. The sequence continues at coordinate 100,595 of NZ_JAYGHC010000015.1, read as the reverse complement.
AGTCGCTGCAAAGTCCTTCAAATTGAGAACGTGTCAGACGGGTTTCGATGTGTTTGGGTCCATCCTCTGTAGCGGTGATAAAGGGTAAGTTAATATCAGTGATGCTGACGGCAGAAAGTTCTATTTTCGCTTTTTCTGCGGCTTCCATTAATCTTTGTAAAGCTTGGCGATCGCGTCTTAAATCTACCCCTTCGGTTTCTAAAAATTGTTCTGCTAACCAATCAACTATTTTTTTATCAAAATCATTACCACCAAGTTGAGTATCTCCACTGGTAGATTTAACTTCAAATACGCCGTCACCTACTTCTAGAATCGAAACATCAAAAGTTCCACCACCCAAGTCAAAAACCAAAATTGTTTCTGTATCACCTCGTTCTAAACCGTAGGCTAAGGAGGCCGCCGTAGGTTCATTGAGGATTCGCAACACCTCCAACCCAGCTATTCTGCCAGCGTCGCGGGTAGCTTGGCGTTGGGAGTCATTGAAATAGGCAGGAACAGTAATCACAGCACCAGTTACCGGTGTACCCAAGTAACGACTAGCATCATCTGCCAGTTTTTTGAGAATCATCGCCGAAATTTCTTCCGGGGCAAATTCTTTATTAAGACGGGGACAGGCGACTTTTATATTACCAATTTCATCTTTACGGATTGTGTAGGGTACACGCTTAGAATCTGGGTTGAGTTCACCATATTTACGCCCTATGAAGCGTTTAACGGCAAAAAATGTATTTTGGGGATTCAGGACGGTTTGTCGTCGCGCCATTTGCCCTACTACCCGTTCACCTTCTTTACTGAAGCCAACGACGGAGGGGGTTGTTCGCATTCCTTCTGCATTGGCAATTACCACCGGCTTGCCACCCTCCATCACGGCGACTACTGAGTTGGTTGTACCCAAGTCGATGCCGACTACCTTGCCCATGCGTTACTCTTCTCCTCAATAATGAAATGAAAATTGGACTAAACTACCTTTAGCTTGCTGCTGATGGTATGATACTCATCAAAGCACATAGGGCTGTAACCTTAGCTTGAGGTGTTACTTGCAAAACTAGGATAGCATTGACAAAGGTGAGTGTGTCTCAGTACCCTCAAAACTGTTAGTTTAATTGATCTTAGAAATATTTTAAACAATTGTAAATAATTGTAGGTCATGTTGGGGACTGGAGAACGCTGGACTAGCATCTCGTAGACAATCGCTCAATTTTAGCTCAATTTTAATTATCAGCCCCATGTCTACCAAACGGCAAAGTTTTTCTTCAAGCCAGACTAATTGCCCTTAATTAACTTAAAGGATTGGCAAAGATGTTATTGGAATTAAAGCGCATTCATGTACCACCAGGACAAAGAGTAGTATTAAAAGATGTCACTTGGCCAGAATTAGAAACAATTATTGAAGAATTAGGAGAACATCGTGCAGCCCGAATTGCTTATGATAGGGGAACATTAGAAATTATGGCTCCATTACCAGAACATGAATATGATAAAGAAATAATCAGTGATTTAGTTAAAGCATTGCTAGAAGAACTAGATCGTGAGTTTGTTAGTCTTGGCTCTACTACATTTAAAAATAAATTCATGGTTCAAGGTATAGAACCAGATCAATGTTTTTATATTAGACATGAAACTCTAATTCGCGGTAAAAAGCGATTAGATTTAACGATTGATCCTCCACCAGATTTAGCCTTAGAAATTGATATTACCTCCCGTACATATCCTCATATTTATCAAACTTTAAAAGTCCCAGAATTGTGGCAATTTGAAAAAGGCAAGTTAAAAATTAATATCTTGCAAAATGGTATTTATGTAGAATCTCAGTCAAGTTTAAATTTTCCAAATTTACCTTTAATCGAAGTTATTCCCCAATATCTTGAAAAAAGTATGACAGCAGGTAGAAATGCAACAATTAAAGCTTTTCGGATTTGGATAAGACAGCATTTGTCGATAATTTAAAAACCGAAAACAATTATTTATTTTTGTACACATTATTAAGGATTAACGATGGAACCTATTTCTCTGATTATTGCTGCTTTAGGGGCTGGTGCGATCGCTGCTGCTAAGGATACCGCCGGAACTGCCGTTAAAGATGCCTATCTGGGTTTAAAAACCTTGATTAAAAAGAGGTTTGCAGAACAAGGAAAAACAGATTCATCCACAATTTTAGATAAATTTGAACAGAAACCAGAAAAAACGAAAGCTCTTTTAGAAGATGAGTTAACAGAATCGGGGCTTGATCAACTCGAAAAGGATGACGAAATTATTCAGTTAGCTCAAAGTTTACTCAATCAAGTTAAAGAACAGCCCGGTGGACAGCAAATTATTAACCAAAATATCAGTAACGTCAAATATGCAGCCACCTCTGGTTCTGGTAATGCTAGTATTAGTGGGATCACAGAAAAAGGCACGTCAAGGGAAGAATAGCCCTGGCGACTAGAAGTCGCGGCTACACAAACAAAGTCCGCCTACGCGGACTAATTGAGGATTTAAAACCCACGGTGGCTGTTAATGTCTGAACAAAGGGAGATTCAACAAAATATTACAGGGACTGAATACGCAGCTACCTCAGCAACTGGGGATGCAACTATCACCATCACCAACTACTACTATCGAGAAGAAGCAAAATTAGCCCCTGCAGATTCTACTGGTGCTGTTGATGAAGATATACCTTGTCCTTATCGGGGTCTGTTTCACTTTGGACCCAATGATGCTGAATTTTTCTTTGGACGGGAAATATTTATAGACAAACTTGATAAATGCACTAAAAACAGTAATTTTATTCCCGTGCTAGGTGCTTCAGGAAGCGGTAAGTCTTCGGTGGTACTAGCTGGATTAGTCCCTAAATTGCAAAAAGAGGGTCATTGGCAGTTTACACACTTCCGTCCTGGTTCTGATCCTTTTCAGGCGATCGCTCTAGCTCTTGTCCCTCTTTATACACCCAACCTAGATCAAACAGAACAAATTTTCCAATCCCGCAAGTTAGCTGATTACTTGCAAAATGCCTCTGTGCCTCTAGCTGATATTTTTGCTAAAATTCACCAAAATCACCCTAATTACCGGCTGTTACTGATTGTAGACCAATTTGAAGAAATTTACACCCTCTGTCACAATCAGGAAATTCGCCGCAAATTTCTCGATTGTTTATTAGCTAGTTTAGAAACCCCTACTTCCCTATCTTCATCAGCTACCGTGTTAGTAACAACAATGCGGGCAGATTTTTTAGGAAATGCTCTTTCCTATCGTCCCTTTGCTGATATCTTGCAAAATGCGGACATCAAGTTGGGACCAATGAATCGGGAAGAACTAACAGAAGTTATTGAAAAACCTGCCGAAAAATTAGGGGTGAAATTTGAAACAGGACTGGTAGAACGCATTTTAGATGATGTGCAGAATCAACCTGGCAATTTGCCTTTGTTAGAGTTTGCTTTAACTGAATTGTGGAACAAGCGAACAGGTAAACAATTAACTCATAAAACCTATGAAGAAATTGGTCAAGTAGAAGGTGCATTAGCTCGTCATGCTGATGAGAAATATGGCAATTTAAAAGATGAAGAGAAGGAAAAAGTCCGGCGGATTTTTATTCAATTAGTACGTCCAGGTGAGGGAACAGAAGATACAAGACGTATAGCCATGAAAGCAGAATTAGGGGATGAAAATTGGTTTTTGGTAAAACAATTGGCTGATGCTCGGTTAGTGGTGACAAGTCGCAATCTTACCAGTCAAGAAACAGTGGAAGTAGTTCATGAAGCTCTGATTCGGAACTGGGGAGAACTGCGAGAATGGATGAATACAAACCGTGTTTTTAGAGCTTGGCAAGAACGACTGCGTTCAGCAAAGGGACAATGGGAAGCAACGGAGCGAGATTCGGGTTCATTGTTGCGTGGTGCAGCATTAGAGGAAGCAGAAGAAAAACTGAAAGAACGCTCAGAAGATTTAATTGATGAGAAAGAATTTATCGAGCAGAGTATCCAAGAACGCGATCGCCTTAAACAAGCTGAAGCACAACAACGACAACGAATTATTCAATGGCTTTCTGGAGGTTTATTAGCAGTTTCAATTTTAGCTGGTTTAGCTCTCTGGCAATGGAAATTAGGAGAAGATGCACGCACAGCTACAAGACTTGAATTAGAAGGTGTAAATTCTCTCAATAAATTTGACGCTGATCAAGATATAGAATCGTTACTTTTAGCAATACGATCTGGTAGAGATTTACAAAGCAAAGTAAATAATAGCCGTCCTTTAAAAGATTATCCTGCCGTTAGTCCAATTTTAGCTTTGCAAACTATCTTAGATCGCATTCAAGTTAAAAATCAAGTTAAAGCTTCTCAAAATTCTGATTTATTAAAAAATTTCTCAAATAAATCTGCTTTAAAAAATAAATTGGCTGATTTTAACACAGGTCATGGAAAGAGCATAATTATCTATAATCCTGACATACCTAATTTTATCACATTAGGAGAAAATGGGACAATCCGATTTTGGCAATCACCGCAACAACCAATAAATACTGCTTTTAAAATCACTGATTCTTTTGATATTAATAATTTTCAAGAATATGAAAAAATATGGTTTAGTCCTAATTTACAAATAATTGCCGTCAGAAATTCATCTGAGGATGGCAATAGTGATGTTAGTTTTTGGGATGTAAATGGTACAAAAATCGGAAATTTTGGTAGTAATCAGATATTTTCTGTTAGGAAAGTAATTTTTAGTCAGGATGCCAAAAATATTGCTGTTTTAGAACAGTGGGATGGTGGTGAAGGCACACAAATTTTACACTTCCTGAAATATATTGACTCAAATCAGATTATAAATACTTCTCAATCTATACTTAGTTATTATGGAGAAATAAAATTTACTCAAGATGGAGAAAATATTCTGACTGGAGAAGTATCTGAATATCAAGACTTTATTCAAATTTGGAAATCACAGCCAGAATTACAAATTGTAGCAGTTCCAAAAGAGACATCAAGAAAAATTCTGGGTAATAAATATTTTAATAGTGAGGTAGATGATTTCATTTATCCATTATGGGCTGATGGCAAGGTTGAACTGGAATTAGGAAATAAACAAATAGTTGAATTAAAAGGTCAAAAAAATTGGTTTAATACGGTTATATTCAGTCCAAATAAACAACATATTGCCAGTTTAAGCGAAGATGGAAAAGTTAGATTTTGGAATTTATCTGGTAAATTGGTAGAAGAATTAAAATCTTCTCAAACTAAAATCAGCAAAATAATTTTTAGTCCCGATAGTCAATATATTGCGACTGTAGATGATAGCGGCTTGATGATCAGACAAGTAGGATCTAATTACAAAATTATCGCTCAAATTAAAGGACAACAAAGCTGGTTTTTTAGCATTAGTTTTAGTCCCGATGGGCAGAGAATTGTAGCAGGAAGCACTACTAACAGAATGGTGAGAATGTGGGATTTAGCAGGGCGTAAACTTGCTGAATTAAAAATTACAGATCCACGAGTTTTTGCAAAAATTAATCGGAGATTGAGTACAGGAGATGGATATTCTCTCAACGTGGGTTTTACTGTTGATAGTAAATATATTGTCATTGATACTTACATAGAGAATCCTATCCTACTCTGGAAAGTAGAAGGATTAGATGATTTATTAACGCGCGGCTGTAATTGGTTAGATGCTTATCTCAAAAATCCTGATATTAGTGAAAGCGATCGCTATCTTTGTCAGGGAATTTGAAAAAATAAGGGTAGCCAATAGTAAACATTATAGACAACAGGGTTTCTATTTTAATGGTAACCTACTCAAACACAGGTGGCCATATTTCAGAAATCGCCACTTCCCAACCAGGAAATAACTCAACAATCGTTAACTTATCATCCCCGGTCAAAACTTCAACATCACCATTGGGACGATAAACACTCACAGTTAATTCATCTGGATTAATTAAAATTCCTATTCTTGCACCTAACTCTAAAAACAACTTAACTTTATCTTCTAACTTAGAAATTCTATCTGTTTTTGATTTTATTTCCACAACCAAATCAGGGACTAAATTACCAAAATCTCTTACCGTTCTTTTTAACCTTTCCGCAGCTACAAAAGAAACATCAGGTGCGCGTAAATCTGTATTTGGCATAATAAAACCACCACTTGAGTCAAATATCCGTCCAAGTTTCCGGGGATTAATCCATAATTTCAGCAAAAATATTAACTCGGCCCCAATTTCACTAGATTCAATATCCGATGGACCCATAACTAAAATATTCCCCTCTTGCAATTCAACTTGATAGTCATCCTCATCTTCCCTTAATTTTTCTTGGAGCCTTTCTACATCTTCAATGGTGAGAGTCATATAAATTTCCAGATTTCCACTACTTTATATATTACTCCAATTCTCTCCGCGCCTCCGCGCCTCTGCGTGAGACAGCCAAAAATCCCTGTAAATCCAAAAAATCCTGATTTAGACAGTTACCGGATACTGTTGCAACACCTGGCGTAAATATTCCCCAGTGTAAGATTTAGGATTTTTCGCCACATCTTCTGGTGTTCCCACTGCAATTATTTCTCCTCCTTTATCTCCCCCTTCTGGACCCAAATCTATTACCCAATCAGCACAACGAATTACATCTAAATTATGTTCAATGACTAAAATTGAATTCCCCTTATCAACTAATCTTTGCAAAACATCCAATAATTTATGGACATCGTAAAAAGATAAACCTGTTGTTGGCTCATCTATTAAATAGAGTGTCTTTCCTGTGGCACGTCTAGATAACTCTGTCGCTAACTTCACCCGTTGCGCTTCTCCACCAGATAAAGTAGTTGCAGGTTGTCCTAACCTGACATAACCCAAACCAACATCAAATAAAGTTTGTAATCTAGTTACAGCTTTGGGAATATTTTGACAAAATTCTAAAGCTTCTTCAACAGTCATGTTGAGAACATCAGAAATTGATTTATCTTTATATTTTACCTGCAATGTTTCCCGGTTATATCTCGCACCTTTACAAACTTCACACTGTACATAAACGTCGGGTAAAAAGTTCATTTCAATGACATTTACACCTTGTCCACTACAAGCTTCACAACGTCCACCTTTAACATTAAAAGAAAATTGTCCGGGTTTATAACCTCTGGTTTTCGCTTCTACAGTTTGGGAAAATACGTCACGAATCACATCGAACACCCCTGTATAAGTTGCAGGATTAGAGCGAGGAGTTCTCCCAATGGGTGATTGGTCAATCACAATGGCTTTATCAACGGCATTTAATCCTTTGATTTCTTCCATTCCTTTGGGTAAAGGAGCTTTTTTCAACAGGTGATGTTGTAAAGCTGGATAAAGTAATTCATTAACTAAAGTAGATTTCCCTGAACCAGAAACACCTGTCACAGCAACAAGTTTTCCCAAGGGAATTTCTACATCTATATTTCTTAAATTGTTCTTTTGAGCATTTTTAATTACTAAATTGCGTCCGTTACCTTCCCGGCGTTGGGAGGGAGTATGAATTACTCTCCTACCTGATAAATAAGCACCTGTTAAAGAATCTTCTGCATCTAATAATGATTGTAAATCTCCTTGGGAAACAATATGTCCACCATGAATTCCTGCACCGGGTCCAATATCAACTATATGGTTAGCTGCGCGGATGGTTTCTTCGTCATGTTCAACTACTATTAGGGTATTTCCTAAGTCCCGTAATTTGGTTAAGGTTTTTAATAATTTACCGTTATCTCTTTGATGCAAACCTATACTGGGTTCGTCTAAAACATAGAGAACTCCTGTTAAACCAGAACCAATTTGTGTGGCTAGTCGAATGCGTTGGGCTTCTCCACCAGAAAGGGTCATGGCTGGACGATCCAGGGTGAGATAATTTAAACCGACATCTAATAAAAATTGCAATCTGGCTTTAATTTCCCTTAACACTAAATCGGCTATTTGGGTTTGCCGATCGCTCAGTTTCAATTCTTCCACTCTTTCTCGACAATCGCGAATGGAAACCGCTGTTAAATCTAAAATTCCATATTGTCCCAACTTCACTGCTAAGGCTTCCGGTTTTAATCTTTTTCCCCCACAAACTTCGCATGGTTGATCAATTAAATAATCTTCTAATTTTTGTTTTACCAATTCCGAACCACCCTCATATTGCCGTTGTAAGGTGGGAATTACGCCTCTAAAATTTTGTTTCCTGCCTTCAGTGGTTTTTCCTTCTTCTCCATACAAGATAATTTTTTGTTGCTCCTCTGTCAGTTGACTCCAAAAGGTCTGTAATTCAAACCCGTATATCTGTCCCAAACTATAAAGTAACTCTAAATAATAGGAATTATCCTTTTCTGACCATGGTGCGATCGCTGTATAAATCGGTGTTTCTGGGTTGGGTACTACCAACTCCGGCGCGAATCTCCTCAAACTACCCAAACCATGACAATGGGGACAAGCACCATAGGGAGAATTAAAAGAAAACAATCTTGGTGATAATTCCTCCATTACCGCACCATGTTCTGGACAAGCAAAGTTTTCAGAAAACACCATTTCTTCGGGTAATTCCTGTGAGGAAATAGTTGCATTTTCTGGGTCGGTTATGTTATACTTACTATCACGTCGCTCCAGCGTTACCTTATCGGATGTATCTTTTAATACTTCAATTATAGCAATTCCGTTAGATTGCTGAAGGCAGGTTGAGAGAGAATCTACCAAACGCTCCTGAATACCGGACTTTTTAACCAATCTATCAATAACCAGTTCAATAGTGTGGGTAATATTTTTATCTAACTCAATGGAATCAGACAGTTCTCGAACCTCTCCATTGACCCTGACGCGGACAAATCCTTGGGCTGCTAAACTAGATAAAAGTTTGCGGTGAGTTCCCTTTTTACCACGAACCACAGGGGCGAGAATTTGGAACCGGGTGCGGTCGGGTAGTTCTAAAATGCGATCGCACATCTCGTCGATAGTTTGGGGAGCAATACAGCGATCGCAGATGGGACAATGGGGTTCACCGGCTCTACCAAACAACAGTCGCAGATAATCGTAAATTTCTGTCACCGTCCCCACAGTGGAACGGGGGTTATGAGAAGTTGATTTTTGATCAATGGAAATCGCCGGACTTAAACCTTCAATGGCTTCCACATCCGGTTTATCCAACTGTCCCAAAAATTGACGAGCGTAGGCGCTGAGAGATTCCACATAACGACGCTGACCTTCAGCGAAGATGGTGTCAAAGGCCAAAGAAGACTTACCCGAACCAGAAACGCCAGTAAATACAATTAGGCGATCGCGTGGCAACTCCAAATCAATATTTTTGAGATTATGCTGCCTAGCACCTCGAATCCGAATTGTATTTTGGCTGTTGCTGGGGTGGGGAAGATGTTCGTTTAAGGATGCTGCTAGGTTTTCTGACATATTGACAGGCTGAAGGAATGTTGCACAGTGAAATAGCTTTCAATAATACTATCTTTACTCAAGTTATAATAGGGTATCAATCAACCTAATTTCCTACCCAGGACATCATCCTATATTAGAACGCAGATAAACGCAGATAAACACAGATAAAGGGAGAAAATCAAAACACGATACTTTTAAAATAAGATCCTCTAAATCTTAAAATCCTGGATATCCTGATTTAGATAAATAATCAAGTCGTATTATAATTTTACCTCAAGGAGTATTGATTTTGCCATTGATCCGAGTCCGTCAACACGTTAACCCACTAGCTAAAAAGTATCAAACACCAGCCAATCCCCTAGAATGGGAGAAAATATATACACAACCACAACAACAACTACACCTAGATATCGGTTCTGCTCGGGGAAAATTTATTTTACAGATGGCTCAATTAGCACCGAACTGGAATTTTTTAGGTTTGGAAATTCGAGAACCTTTGGTGGTTGAAGCAAATAGATTGGTTTTGGAGTTGGGTTTAACGAATTTACACTATCTGTTCTGTAATGCGAATAATTCTTTAGAACCACTTTTATCTTCACTACCACTAGGAGTATTACAGCGTGTAACAATTCAATTTCCTGATCCTTGGTTTAAGAATCGTCATGCAAAAAGGCGTGTAGTACAACCAGAATTAGTCAAAGAATTAGCCAATTATTTATCTATTGGGGGGGTTGTGTTTCTCCAATCGGATATAAAATTTGTAGCAGAGGAAATGCGCGATCGCTTTGCGGAACATCCGGCTTTTGAGAAAGTTGGTACAGAAACATGGTTAGCGGAAAATCCCCTACCTATTCCCACAGAAAGAGAAACTGGTGTTTTATCGCGGGGTGAACCTGTTTATCGAGCTTTATTTACCAGAAGACCTCTTGCATAAATACTTTGGTGTTCCCAAGAATATTCTTGAAAAGCTCACGCAATCGCGCAAAGACGCAAAGAAGAATTTGAAAATCACGACTTTTGCAAGAAGTCTAGAGTAGATGGTTAAGTTTTTTAGTTACATAGCTGTTGTTATTTCTAAATAACTGAGAAAAATTAATTGTGCATTTTTGAATTATCAGAAATCACTGTATTGTTCCCCAATCACCAATCACCCATTCTAATGACTAAAAACTGGTTCAGAGTCGGAATGTTAGCGATATTCATTCTTTCATTCAGTTTACGTTTTTGGGGACTGAATAGATTTAACACTTTAGTATTTGATGAAGTTTATTTTGCTAAATTTGGGAATAACTATCTTACTCATACACCATTCTTTAATTCCCATCCACCACTTAGTCAATATATTATTGGAATCGGGATTTGGCTTTCTCGTTATTTTCACTTTTGGCAAGATCCAGTAAATAGTCTCACAGGTTCTTTATTATCCCCTTGGAATTATCGCTGGACAAATGCCTTAATCGGTTCATTTATTCCCTCAATAGTTGTTTTATTAACTTATCAGTTAAGTTATCGACGCAGCTTTGCTTTATTAGCAGGGTTATTCACAGCTTGCGACGGTTTATTTTTAGTAGAATCGCGTTATGCTTTAAGTAATGTTTATATTATCTTTTTTGGTTTACTAGGACAGTGGTTTTTATTATTAGCTTTAGCAAATAAAAAACGTTGGTTATGGCTAGTTTTAGCCGGAATCAGTTTTGGTGCTTCAGTTGGAACTAAATGGAATGGTTTATGGTTGCTTGCCGGTGCTTACTGTCTGTGGATATTAGCTTGGGTAATTCGCTTTCTACAATCTGGTATTTCATCTATTTTCAAAAATTCATTTTCTAATCAATTACCAATACAAAAACTTACAGAAATTAACGCGATTCAAAAAATATTTTATTTGGGAATTATCCCAGCATCAGTTTATAGTCTGATTTGGATTCCTCATTTACAACTTGATAAAACTTATGGATTTATAGCCGTTCATCAACAAATGCTAAAGTTTCACCTCCAGTTAGGTGGTAATAGTTCTAGCGTCCATCCTTACTGCGCTGCGTGGTACAAATGGCCGTTAATGACTCGTCCTATGGCTTATTATTACCAAACTACTCAAAATATTCAAGATTCTCTACCTGTCTTGGGTCCTCCTTTACCTCCTGGTACAGGAAAAATAATTTATGATGTCCATGCAATGGGTAATCCTATTTTATGGTGGTTTGGTGTCGCAGCTATAGTATTTTTGGTAGGAATGCTATTAGGAAAAATTTTGGTATATAGGATCATCCAAAAGCGGTTTTTTCTACCTGAGAAATTAAGTGTCGATACGTGGATTGCATTGTTTTTAGTCATCAATTACGCTGCAAATCTATTACCTTGGGTAAAGGTAAATCGGTGCGTTTTTATTTATCATTATATGGGTGCAGTCATATTTGCGTTTATAGCGATCGCTTGGTTTGTCGATCAATGTCTCCATAGCTATTATCGCATAATCCGTGTTCTTGGTGTGACAATTACCTTCACTATCATCGCTGCATTTATCTTCTGGATGCCCATTTATTTGGGTTTACCCCTCTCCCCTCAAGACTATCAATTACGAATGTGGTTTAAAAGTTGGATTTGAATTAAAACTTCATATAACTACATATTTCAAAAAATTAGTTAATCACAGATTTTTACATTTCTTATCTGTATATTAGGCAGCAGACTGTTAGACTATAACAGACTAGCAGATTAGGGAAACTGTCTTTCAGACGACTGAGTAACCACAATAGATCAATCAGCATCACAATATAAATAAACTCAATAGGAGTGGCAATTTAGACTTAAACAAAGTGGTGATGAATGATAGAAAAGATTTTCATTTTTGACTTAGATAAATAAATAACTACAGCGTCCCCCTTGTTTTCAAAATATCTGCGAGTTAGTGAAATACAACCACCAAAAAGACTTAATCAAGTTGATTAATAGTCTTGATTTAGATTATCAAGGAAAAAAGGGATGCAAACAGATTTAAAACTGCAAAATATTAATGTAATTAGCTTGAAAGAAGCACCAATTCATCTTTCTAGCCAAATTCAACCCCACGGGATTCTGTTGGTTTTAGAAGAACCAGAATTAAGAATATTACAAATTAGCAATAATACTTTTAGCGTTTTCGGAACGACTCCCGAAAATATGCTAGGCAAAAAGTTAGAAGATTTAGTAGATCCCTACCAAATGGAGGGAATTAAAGCCGGGTTATTACAGCAAAACCTAGATTTTATTAACCCGACAAAAATCTGGATTAGAAAGAAAGGTGATGAATATACCGTATTTGATGCTATATTTCACCGCAACCCTGAAGGAGTTTTAATTTTAGAATTAGAACCAGCTATTTCCCAAACAAATATTCCCTTTTTAAGTTTTTATCACTTAGCAAGAGCCTCAATTAATCGTTTAGAAAGCAGCAAAAACCTCCGGGAATTTTGCCAAATCATCGTCCAAGAAGTACGTCAAATGACCGAATTTGATCGGGTGATGCTTTATAAATTCGATGAAGATGGACACGGTTCTGTAGTTGCAGAAGCCAAAATAGACGCATTAGAATCTTATTTAGGTTTACATTATCCTGAATCAGACATTCCTCGACCAGCTAGAAAATTATTTGTTTCCAACTCCATTAGATTAATCCCGGATACAAATTCTCAACCAATCCAACTTTTTCCTATCAATAATCCCGTAACTGGACGTTCAATTAATTTAACAAACTCTCATCTCAGAAGTGCCGCAAATTGCCATATAGAATATTTGCACAATATGGGTGTCGGTGCTTCTTTAACCATCTCATTAATTAAAGATCAAAAACTTTGGGGATTAATTGCTTGCCATCATCAGACCCCTAAATTTGTTTCCTATGAATTGCGGAAATCTTGCGAATTTTTAGGAAGAGTTATCTTTGCAGAAATTTCTGCTAAAGAAGAAACAGAAGATTATGATTATCGGATGAATTTGACCCATATTCAATCATTGTTAGTTGAATATATGTCTCAATCCGATCATTTTATTGATGGGTTAGTCAAAAATCAACCGAATCTTCTAGATTTAACTAATGCTCAAGGTGCGGCTGTTTGTTTTGGGGGAAATTACACCTTAATTGGTGAAACTCCGAAAGAAGAAGAACTAAACTTTTTAGTGGAATGGTTAAAGCATAATATTGAGGACGAGATATTTTATACAGATTCTCTTCCCAGTCTTTATCCAGATGCAATAGGGTTCAAAAATTATGCCAGTGGGTTGTTAGCGATTCCTATTTCCCAACGCAATTATGTTTTATGGTTTCGACCAGAAGTAATTCAAACTGTGAATTGGGGTGGAGATCCTAATAAGGCTTTTGAAGTTAATCAATCTCAGGGAAATTTACGTCTGTGTCCGAGAAAATCATTTGAACTGTGGAAAGAAACGGTTCGTTTAACATCTTTACCTTGGCAATTTGTAGAAATCAAAGCAGCTTTAGAATTACGAAAAGCCATTGTGAATATTGTGCTGCGTCAAGCTGATGAATTAGCTCAATTAGCTGAAGATTTAGAACGTTCTAACGCAGAATTGAAAAAATTTGCTTATGTTGCTTCCCATGACTTGCAAGAACCACTTAATCAAGTAGCCAATTATGTGCAACTGTTAGAGATGCGCTATCACGAAGAACTGGACGCAGATGCTAAAGAATTTATTGGCTATGCAGTCGAGGGAGTGAGTTTGATGCAGACCTTGATTGATGATGTGTTAGCATATTCTAAAGTCGATACGCAAGCGATCGCTTTCCAAGTCACAGAAGTAGATACAGCATTACAACGGGCTTTAAGCAACTTACGCAAACGCATTTCCGAAACAGGAACGATCATTACCCATGACCCCTTACCCACCGTCATGGCTGATTCCACCCAACTAATGCAGCTATTTTTGAACCTGATTGGTAATGCGATCAAATTCCGTAGTGATAAACCACCAGAAATTCATATAGGAGCAGAGAGACTAGAAGATGAATGGTTGTTCTCAGTGCGCGATAATGGAATTGGCATAGATCCACAATTTAGCGATCGCATTTTTATCATTTTTCAACGCCTGCATACAAGAGATGAATATCCTGGTACAGGTATGGGTTTAGCCATTTGTAAAAAAATTATCGAATGTCACCGGGGACGGATCTGGGTAGAGTCAGAAATCGGCCAAGGTGCAACTTTCTACTTTACCATTCCAGCCGGAGGACGTGAGCGTGACCGTAGAAACGGAAGAAAAACAGAGAATCATCTTTTTAGTTGAGGATAATAAAGCCGACATTCGCCTGATTCAAGAAGCATTAAAAACTAGCTCTTTACCCCATCAGGTAATCACCGTTAGAGATGGTGTGGATGCAATGGCTTATCTCCGTCAAGAAGGTGAATATGCTGATGCACCACGCCCTGATTTAATCTTATTGGATTTGAATTTACCCAAAAAAGATGGGAGAGAAGTATTAGCGGAAATTAAAGCCGATCCCAAACTAAAACGTATTCCCGTTGTCGTCTTAACAACTTCCAAAAACGAGGATGATATTTTCCAAAGTTATGACTTGCACGTAAACTGTTACATCACTAAATCTCGTAACCTCACCCAACTATTCCAAATTGTCAAGGGAATTGAGGAATTTTGGTTCTCCACCGCCACTTTACCTTTAGAGTAGACGGTGGGGAAATGGGAGGTAGGAGACTCAATATTTAGAGGGGGGATAAAACCAAAAAATTATGGCTGTGAGCTACTCAGTAAAAATCTTGTTGATTGAGGACAACTTGGCAGAAGCTCGGTTGTTACAAGAGTTTCTCAAGCAAGCCGCATCTCAAGAATACAATTTAGTTCATGTACAGCGATTGCGAGAGGGAATAAATCAACTAAATCAACATAATTATGATGTAATTTTGTTAGATTTAACCTTACCAGATAGCCAAGGATTATCATCATTACCTTTATTAATTAGTAAATCTCCTAGTACACCAATTGTTGTTTTAACAAATACAAACGATGAAGAACTAGCAATTGAAGCTGTACGAGAAGGAGCGCAAGATTATCTAGTTAAAAGGCAAGTTAATTGTGATGTGTTAGTGCGATCGCTCCGTTATGCAATAGAACGAAAACAGGTTTTAGAATCATTACGCACAGTCAACCAAGCATTAGAAAATAGAGTAGAAGAAAGCACTGCTGAATTGGTAAAAGCACAAGAATTATATCAGTTCAAATCAGAATTTGTCTCTATGCTTTCCCATGACATCCGTAATCCCCTAAATACTATTCTCTTAGCTGCGGGACTACTACAAAACAATGATGATAAATTAAGCAAAGAGAAAAAAACCAATCATTTGCGGATGATTCGTACTGCTATCAAAAATGTTGCTCAGTTATTAGATGAAGTTTCATTTATTGGTAAAGCTGAATCTGGTAAATTGCCATGTCAACTTACACATTTTAATATAGAATGTTTTTGTCATCAAATACTAGAAGAAGTACATTTAACTGCTTTAGAAAAAAATGTGAGAATAGATTTCACCAGTGTTGGTAAATTTGGTGATGCTTTTTGGGATGAAAGTTTATTACGACATATTTTAGGTAATCTACTCAGTAACGCCATTAAATATTCTCATTCTGGTGATCAAGTAAAAGTCGAATTAATTGCTGAAGAAAAAAAAGTAATTATCCGAGTTCAAGATTGGGGAATTGGCATTGAAAAACAAGATCAAAAACGCCTATTTCAAGCCTTTCACCGGGGTGAAAATGTGGGAAGTATTGCCGGCACAGGCTTAGGATTAGTTATTGTTAAAAAGTGTGTGGAAGCACATGGAGGTGAGATAATAGTCAATAGTCAACAGGGAGTGGGTACAACATTTACCGTTACCCTACCTTTAAGGGTTTAGTAAGCCTCTTTAGAGGGTGTTTTAAAAGCTTTGGGCGAATATAATAGAGCCTCCGGCTCCCGTAAGGGATACGCTACTACACAGGCAAAGTCCACCTGCGTGGACTAATGAAAAAATGGTTTGTTAACCCGCGCAGACGGGTTTAGTTTGTATAGCCGCGACTTCCAGTCGCCAAGGCTGTAATAAATTAGACTTTTGAAACAACCTCTTTAAAACTCCCAATTCAGCACTTGTTCCACTGTAAAAGGACATTCGGTGGGAAATATATCTATTGGATTTTGAGTTTCCTTCGCTGCATCCCTACGTGCGCGACGATAATATTTATCTATCCATTCCGAGTCTGCCAAAAAACGTTGCAAACTAGGAGTATCTTCCAAACAATCCTGAATTTTAGTTCGACAGTTCGAGATAGTGTTATCCCAACTTTTAGTTTTGCGTTCTGGTTGATACTGACATTTGAGTAAGTGCATTAACAACACTTGCAGGTAACTTCCCAGTTCCTTTTGTTCACTCCGTCCCAATGTTTCTAGTTCCTCAACCAAATTTTCCACATCCAACTCAGTCCAGCGTCCATTCTTGAGATATTCAGCCTGTTGCTGTGTCCATAGCAGAAAGTCTGTTGTTTTACTCATCAACGGTTCGCTAACTCTTAACTGCTAATAAAATTTTACTACAAACAAGTACAAAACCTCATTTCTCTGTGAACTCTGTGTCTCTGTGGTTAGTTTATTCCGTAACTTGTGCATAAGTCCTAAAGTATCTGCTCAAGAAGGTAACTTAACATTGCTAAACTAACTATTATTACTTGAGTGATCACAAAAATTCATTGAGGGAGATGGCAATTATGAAGAAGTATGATAAGGTATTTAACTCAGAAAAACGCTCTAAAGAATCACTGAGTCCAGAAGAGGCCGTTGCAGCGATCGCTGTCATTACCGCCTTAGTCGATTCTACCGTAGAAGACGTAGATGCCGAAAGTTTAACCGATATTCTCTGGGAATTTGAGGTTTTTGACGAATATTCAGAAGATGATATGGTGGAAATAGTGTATCGGCTAATAGCGATCGCTGAAGCTGAAGGACTAGGCCCTCTATTTAACACCGCTAGTGCCAGTCTCTCAGATGAACTGGTGCTGGATGCCTTTGCTGCTGGGGTGATCATGGTTTTAAATGACGAAGACCTGACAATTCCTACCCAAAAACAGCCTTATATTAAAAAACTACAGGCAGCTTTAGAACTGGAAGAAGAGGAAGCGGAGGAAATTATCAAAGAGGTAATTGCCGCTTTAGAAGAAGATGATGATGAAGAATATCCAGAAGACGAATATCAAACAGTCTTATTAGAAGATATTGATCAGCAGGTGTATCAATCACCTATGGGTAATTTTATTGTTCCCATACCAGTTACTTCCGAACAGGGAGGCAAAATTCAAAGTCAATCAGGAGTAGTCAGATTTTCTGATGATTTTGATAGTTTATTGAGAATTGATTATTATCCCTTTTCACCAGAACAAATTGAGGAAATAGAATCTCAAGGAAAGGAAAATTATCTCAAATCAATTCTTGAAGATAAATATGTACCTCAAGCCATATTTGCTAATTTACCAGAAGCTAGTATTAAGTCTAGCGAATACCTCAAAGATATCTGGCATGGTTCTTACTACGTGTTAGTTGATATGCCCCAAGGTTCGACAATTTCCAAACTAGACAATAACGGTTCTTCTGCCAGATTAGATGCTTATAGAGGTTTATTAGCCTTGATTAATCAGGATTTTTTATATGTAGTTAGTAGCCAACGTAGCTTTTTAAAAGGAGATTCTCCTGGTTCTATTGCAGAAGAATCTGAGAATATCAAGGAAAGTATTTTAAAGTTTGTTGATACAATTGAGTTTACCTAACTGCACATTTTAACCAATAGAGACGTTCTATAAAACGTCTCTACATAGGGTTTGATGAAAAAGTCTTTTCATTAGGGCTAGGAGTCAGGAGTCAGGAGTCAGGAGTCAGGAGTCAGGAGGAAGAATTAGAAGAAGAGAAGAATATACTTGAATCTGGTCAAGTGATAGATTTTTGGTAGTTTCAACGCTTATTCCTTGCACCAGACTCACCTTTTCAACCTTCAAACTCTTGATATATCTAAGTTTTAGCTTTATTAAGCAAGCCCTACATAGGGTTTCCAGAAATAGTCTTGAATCTGGTTAATTGAATAATTTTTAGTAATTTCAACGCTTTTATTCACCAAGCTTTAAATAAACTATATTCTATAAAAAAACTCAAGATAATCAAAGCTGTTAGCCCAACTGATTATTTTTTTAACTAAATACTTGAGAGGGAGTTGGCAATTGTATTGGTAAAGAAAGCACATAACGATAGCCTGAGTTTGTTGAACCTTGCATTACAACTTCTCCACCGTGTAGTTCTGCTAAACGGCAACTAAGCAATAAACCAAGTTTTTCACGAGACAAATTATTAGATAATTGGGCTAATTCTTCATCTAAATCATTGATGATAATATCTGAATGATTATCACTCAAATTCTCTAACTTCTCTAAGGTGGTTGATAATTTAGTTCTAGTTTCTGAATTAGTTTTGTAATCTGCTGCATCACCGACAATTTCCATCATTGGTAAGGTATTGATGTGAAAATAAGTATCAACTTCAGTAATACCATCTCCTAACCACGGATGAGAAACCCAAACTGTAATGCAAAGAGTATCTTGTTTATAAGAAATATGGATTCTCACAATGCTACCCGTAGCAGAAAGTTGAATCACGCTGAAAACTAAATGGTACACCATTTGCCGCACTTTGTCTTTATCTAAAGAAAAAATCCGACTGCGACCTGGTTCTATAGATAGACGAATATCTTGTTCACGACGACTTGCTATTTCTTCTAAAGTTTTGATCGCTTGTTGACATAACATTTCGATGTCTACAGAAACTAAATTCAGCACGTATGCACCTTCATCTATTACTCCTAATTCGGTAATTTCATTGATTAAGGAAAGCAAGTATCGTCCACTATGTTGGATAATTTCTACATATTCTTTCTGTTTGGTTGTTAAAGTCCCATAAATTTCACGACCCAGGACACTAGCCATACCAAGTACAGATGTTAAAGGTGTCCGTAACTCTTGAGTTAACTGTTCCAAGAGTTGTAACTTTACTAACTTAGTAGGCTCTGAGTCTTTTTCTAAAATTGGTGAATTAATTTTCTCCGCTTTGAGTGATAAGCTAGAAGTGCGTCTGACAGAAATTTTTTCTTGCTGATTTTGTAACAATCGGTTACGCTCAAATTCACTCATGCACCAACGAGCGATGATTTGCAAAAACTCAACATCTCGTTCCGCAAAATTCCGTGGCTTGCGATCCATTACTGCTAATGCACCTAAGCAATTTCCCTCAGCATCAATCAGTGGCACTCCCAAGTAAGAACGGATACCATAATTCAGAACCAATTTACTAGCACTCATCACTGGATCTGTAATATCTTTCGTGTCATTAATAACGACCAACTGAGCATTTTCTACTACTTGGCTACAAAAAGATTCTCTCCGTGGTAGTTGGCGAGTTTGTGCCAAATCATTCATTAGTCCTAATCTTGATAAGCCTATGGATGATTTAAACCAGTGAAGTTCTTGATCGATAAATCCCAAAATAGAAATTTCTGCTGCCAAAAAGTGAGCAGCGGTTTGAGTAGCTTCTTCAAAGACTGGAATTGTTTCTGAACGCCGCAAATTTAGTTCTAACAATACTTTGAGCCGTTGTTCTTCTTTTGTTGTTAGAGAGATATTAGTATCCGAAAATAGCTTTTGTTTAGACTGTACCATTAGCAGTGCTACCTTGATAATTAATCAATACTGTATTTTATGATTATGGGTTGAATATTTTCTTTTTTTCAGTATTCCCTCATTTAGCCTCCTAATCAACAATTTATTAACTCAACTGTATAAAATTCCAAACTTCATAAAAATTTTACTACTTTTTCATAATTTAGATTCAGACAATAAATTACGCTGAAATCAGAATATGTTAAACCAGGCAAGATAGTATTTTGATACTTAGTTTTTCCAGAGCCAGAAAATGAATCAATTGCCGATCAGGATTCCTTTTGTAGATTTAAATTTACAACACCGACCGATAGAGTTTGAGTTGCAACAGGCAATACAGGAGGTTTTAAACAGAGGTGATTTTATTTTAGGGAAGGGACTTTCAGATTTTGAAACTGCCTTTGCAAGTGCTTGTGGTACAGAATACGGGGTTGGGGTGGCATCTGGTACTGATGCGATCGCTCTTGGGTTGCAAGCTTGTAATATTGGTATCGGTGATGAAGTAATCTTACCAGCAAATACCTTTATAGCAACTTTAATTGGAGTTCTCCGGGCTGGAGCAAAACCAATTTTAGTTGACTGTCACCCAGAAACAGCCTTAATTGACTTGGAAGCAGCTACTAAAGCCATTACAGCACAAACTAAAGCAATTATACCAGTTCATCTCTATGGTCAAATGGTATCACCACGGCAATTGCTAGATTTAGCCGATACCTACAAACTACTAATTTTTGAAGATGCAGCCCAAGCACACCTAGCGGAACGGGAAGGATATCGTGCTGGTTCAGTGGGAATAGCCGCAGCCTTTAGCTTCTATCCTAGCAAAAATTTAGGTGCATTTGGGGATGGGGGGATGTTGGTGACAAGAGATGCTGATGTGGTGGCAAAAATGAGGTGTTTGCGGAATTATGGGGCATCACAAAAGTATGTGCATATTGAAATCGGGACTAATAGCCGCTTAGATAGCTTACAAGCCGCAGTGCTGCACCAAAAATTACCTTATTTATCGCAATGGAATAGCGATCGCTTAACCCTTGCCCAGCAGTATGATCTAGAACTAGCACCCTTAGCATCTGCTGGTATTATCCCCATGGAAAACCAAAGTTCTACAGGTCATGTTTATCATCTTTATGTAGTCAAAGTTAAGGATACCTTTCCCCTAAAACGTCAGCAACTACAAGATCACCTCACCGCAGGAGGTATTCAAACAGGTATCCACTATCCAATTCCCTGTCATCTACAACCAGCATTGGCCTATCTAGGTTATCAACCAGGAGACTTTCCTATAACTGAACTACTAGCAAAACAAATCCTATCCTTACCCATCTACCCAGGCTTAAAAAATACCCAAGTTACAGAAATCGCCACTACCATCAAATCAAGTTGTATAGCAGTTAGCACCTGAGAAGAAAAACAATCTTGATCAAATTATGATCAATACCACAGGGAATTAGGGAAATACAAGTAGGGCTTCTACAAGATTAGGACTTACACAAAAATCGCTCAAACTCTTATTTCTCTGTGTTCTCTGCGCCTCTGCGGTTAGTTTTCCCATAAATCCTAAAAATTACAAAAAACCTAGATTTGTAAAGATTGGAGTATCCCTTTTATGTATCAACTTAAAGTAAAACCTATTATAGGACTCCTAAATGATTTCTAAATAAATCTCAGTATTGTAGGGTGGGCTATGCCTTACAAAACCCGCAGATTATCGGCAATGTCCAACCTACGTGTATGTTCAAAACTCAAATAGGAGTCAAATATCAAAGATCATGCTAGTAAAATCACGAATTACCAATAAATTACCCACAGAGCTATTCAACCTAAGCATAATTAGTATCTTATTACTACTCTATGCCCCCCTAATATGGCATTGGTTTGATGGGTGGCTGCACAAAAACATTAGTACAGAACATGAATATTTCAGCCACGGAATCATCGGTTTACCCTATGCCGCTTATCTAGTTTGGATATACCGAAAAAAATGGCAACGTTTACCAACAATAAACCATCCCTTTAGTTTTTTTATATTATTAATCGGGGGAATTTTTTATGTAAGTGGTGTTACCGACTGGGTTAACCTTTCCTTACCCATCATCCTAGCCGGACTATGCCTATCCTTCAAAGGAATCCCCGGCCTAAAGATGCAAATATTTCCCCTCCTCCTAGTATTTTTAGCAACCCCAACAGCATTACCTTACCTCATAGCGCCCTATACCCTTCCGCTGCAAAGCTTTATTGCTGGTACAGCAGGTTTTATCATCAACCAATTTGGTATGGCAGTAACAGTTGAAGGTATTAACCTCTATGTTGGGGGAAGAATAGTAGAAGTTGCCCCCTATTGTGCCGGATTAAAAATGTTATTCACAACCCTCTATGTTAGTTTGATGTTGCTTTATTGGACAAATACCTTATCTTATCGTCGTCTAACCCTGACTTTTTTATCAATGTCCATAACCATTAGCGTCACTGCCAATATCATTCGTAATACCATACTCACCTTCTTTCATGGTACGAACCAAGATACAGCCTTTGCGTGGCTGCACGATGGTTGGGGTGGTGATCTGTACTCTGGGTGTATGCTTTTATTATTAGTTCCTTTATTAAACTGGCTCAGTAATTATATTGCCATAGAGCCAGAAAACCACCTAAAAAAAGAATCTCAAGATACACTACCTAACGTACAGAACTCCCCATAAAATCCCATATTTCCTTTCTCTGTGTCCTCCGTGCCTCTGTGGTTAGTTAACAAAACACTTATGATTTCCTCACTTGCATTTCTCAAAAAACACCAATGGAGACAGATAGCAGTGCTTGGTTTACTCCTACTAATACTAGGAATAGGAGCAATCCCCGGATACCTAACAGGCAAATGGCAATGGAAACAACCACCATCTCTCACCAATCTCCAGTCATTAAAACATCTCCGTGATGTAGGATTAGATATTCCTGGTTGGAAAACTATTGAGCAGTCAGTACAACCCATTGGTGAACATAAATGGTCTTTACAACTAATTCAAAAACAAGACTCGTCAAGTCAAGCTATACTACTTTTGTTACCGCAAAATGGATTAAGAGATCAACCAGAAGTCGAGTGGACAGAAATTAACAGTTGGGGGAGGATAAATAGGGGAAAGTGGAATTTAGCACAGTACCGCTCTGCTAATTTTACTGTTAAAAAACCAGAAAAATTAAATACAACAGGTGAAATTAAGATAGAAGCTAGATTTTTTCGTGTTACTACACCACAAGAAACCTTTGCTGTATTGCAATGGTACGCAATGCCAGATGGTGGTAATCAATCACCTTTTAAATGGTTTGTGGCAGATCAATTAGCACAATGGCAAAAAAGACGGGTTCCTTGGGTAGCTGTGAGCATTCTCCTACAAATTGAACCATTGGGACAAGTGGAACAATTTTGGGCAGAAACACAGTCTCTTGGTGCAACAGTTCAAACAGCTTTAATGGCAGGAGTTTTGTAGTGTATGGCTAATTAACAAAAAACTGTTCCTTTATTTAACCTACTAATACTTATATGCGTACATTAACTGCTCTGTTCTTGATTAGTTTTCAGGTAGGTGTTGGTTTAACAACATCTTTTCGACCTGTTGTAGCACAAACATTACCAATTTTAAAAAAGTTACCAGAACAATTACCCTCACCTGTAACTACCGATATTGTTTCTCCTAACATCAACGAAGAAATATCCTCACAATTTAACAATTATCTCTTAGGCAAAGGAGATACAGTCAGAGTTGTAATTCAGCGCCCTCCTGGCCCATATAAATTAGGCATTGGAGACACAATTAGTGTGTCAGTTCAACGGTTTCCTGATTTGACCTTTCAAGCGCCAATTAATCCAGAAGGTAATATAGTAGTACCGCTATTAGGAACAGTAGCCTTAAAAGGTTTAACTTTGACGGAAGCGCAAGAGAAAATTTACACTGGATTAAATCGATTTGTCATTAATCCCATCACAGTGTTATCGTTGGTAGGACAAAGACCTGATTTAAGTTTTGAAGCTTCAATCGGTCCCGATGGAAATATCGTTGTACCCCAAGCAGGAAAATTATTTTTAGAAGGTTTGAGTTTAGAAGAAGCACAGGAAAAAATCCGCTTGGCATTAGTTGGTAATATATCAGATCCAATTGTACAAGTATCATTGGGGGCAATGCGACCAGTCAGAATTACTATTACTGGGGAAGTATTTCGACCAGGAATTTATAATTCTGGTTCATCTATGCCCTATATTACAGATATTTTACCATTAGCTGGTGGCTCAAATTTATCAGCAGACTTACGCAAGGTGGAAGTACGTCGTAAGTTAAGTGATAACTCGATAGTTTCACAACATATTGATTTATATGGAACTTTGCAAAGTGGAATTTCTCCACCTGATTTGCGTCTGCAAGATGGTGATGTAGTTATTGTCCCACGTCGGGAAATTAGCACTACTGACAACTATGATCGTAATTTGATTGCGCGTTCTACCCTAGCTGTACCGAAAATTAAAGTTCGGGTTTTAAACTATGCTGCTGGTGGGATTGTCACTCAATCGTTACCCAATGGTAGTACATTTGTAGATGCTTTGGGAGGTATCAATGTCAATAATGCTAATCTACGTGAAATTGCTTTAATTCGATTTGATCAACAAGGAGGTAAGGCTATTACCCGGAAACTTGATGCTAAAAAGGTATTTGAAGGGGATATTTCTCAAAATGTAGCACTTCAAGATGAGGATGTAATTGTGATTGGTCGGAATCTGATTGGTAAGATTACTAATGTGTTGAATACAGTTACTCAACCATTTTTTAATATTCAAGGTTTTGTGCGCTTTTTTCAAAATTTTGGTAGTGGAATTTTTGGGGGAAATTCCGATTGAAGTTTTAAATATTTTAAGTTTGAATCCTGACTTTTTAATTAATTATGACACCACCAATTGTTAAACGTTATCTGATTGCTTTCGATAAGTATAAATGGATTGGATTAACCAGTTTTGCTTTAGTTGTCGCTGGTTCAACAGTGGTAGCTATGCAACCAGATCCGGTAGTTCAATACATAGCAGAATCAGCCTTGACTTATAACGGTCCGCCAGTTTCTTTTTCTCAAACTGGTAACGAAATTCAACAACAGGGGAAGGAATTAGAGGAAGATATTTTGTTATCTAATCAAGTTATTGAAACGGTA
Organism: Cronbergia sp. UHCC 0137; assembly: GCF_034932285.1. Classification (NCBI taxonomy): domain Bacteria; kingdom Bacillati; phylum Cyanobacteriota; class Cyanophyceae; order Nostocales; family Nostocaceae; genus Cronbergia; species Cronbergia sp. UHCC 0137. The sequence continues at coordinate 75,331 of NZ_JAYGHC010000015.1, read as the reverse complement.
GCAGCAAAGGTGAATCTTAGACCCCGGAATTTGGCTAGAAATTTGGTTTTAACGATGCCAACCAAAAATAAAGAGGGCGTGTTAGAATCGACAATTATAGATATAAAATATAGAGATAACGATCGCAACAGAGCCAGAGACGTATTGCAGGAATTAATGGAGGCGATAATTCAGTTAAGTAGTGATATTAATACCAGTCGATTAAAGGCGATTATTCAAAAAATTACTGAGCGTTTACCTCAAGCAAAGTTAGAGTTAGAAGCGGCTGAAAACCAATTACAAAACTATGATCGTCGAGAGCGTCCGGCTATTTTGGCCGCAGAGAATGGTAGTTTATTAAGTGGAGTCACATCTAGCCAAAATCAACAACGGGAAATTCAACTAAATATTGCGGGGATTGATGCCCAAATTCAAAGTTTAAAGGGTAAGTTAGGGTTAACAGTGGATCAGGCTTATGTTTCTTCGGCTTTGAGCGCTGATCCGATTTTAGCGAGTTTGCGATCGCAAATCTATCAAGTAGAGTCACAAATCGCCCTGGTGAGGAAAGACCTACGACCAGAACACCCAACAATGGTTCAATTACAACGTCAAAAGCAAGCTGCGGAAGAATTACTAGAACAACGTGCGAATGAGGTATTAGGTGGTGGTGGTATGGCTGCACCATTTCGGGGTGATTTAGCCAAAATTCGCACTCAAAGCAGCTTAGATCCCACTAGACAAGGATTAGCAAATCAGATGGTGGCTTTGCAAACCCAACAAGAGATGCTAAAACAACAGCTAAGGCAGCAAATCGCCGAAGAAGCTAAATTAAGAAAAGAGTATTCCCAAATCCCCAATAAGCAGTTAGAGCGATCGCGTTTAGAACAGACTGTTACACTCAAAAAAGCTATTTACGACCAAATGCAAACCAAACTCACAGATGCTAGAGCCGCAGAGGTAGAAACTGTGAGTAGTTTCAGTGTGGCTAGAATCCCCATCGCTATCCCTGAACCAGCTAAACGTAAAAGTTTAAGTGTAACTCTAGGAGTTGGTGGTTTCCTGGGGCTGACAATAGGGGGTGGTGTGATTTTCTTGTTGGGGTCATTGGAAGGAGTTTTCAAAACCAGAGAGGATATCCGCGACAACCTCAAACAGTTAGAGGTGTTGTTGTTGGGAGAATTACCTTTGATGTTAGTGGACGACTTAGATCCTGAAGCTTTACCAGTCGCCCTTGCTCTCGATTCTCCTTATTTGGACTTTTATGAGAAATTTCGTAGTAATTTGCGGCGAATTGGCGGAAAAACTCTAAAAGTGGTGTTAATTACTAGCCTCAATCAGCAAGAAGGAAAGACCGTCAGTGCTTATAATTTAGGCATAGCTTCAGCCCGTGCGGGTAAGAGAACCTTAATTATTGAAACAGATTTGCGATCGCCCTCCCATGCTCCATCCCTAAAAGTTACACCCGATCCCGAAGCTGCTCTTGAACCCTTGCTTTATTACTCTAATTTGAGTAATTGTATTCGATTAGTTCCAGATGTCGAAAATTTATACATTATCCCCAGTCCCGGACCCCTTCGTCAATCTGCTGCTGTAATCGAATCTAGCGAAATGCGAAAACTGATGGAAGATGTGCGTCATCGTTATGATTTAGTGATTCTAGATACTAACGCCCTCAGCGTATCCAATGACCCACTATTAATTCAGCCTTATAGTGATGGGATTGTGTTGGTAACACGACCTAATTATACTCAAGAAAATCTACTCAGTGAGGTTGTTGAGCAATTAGTTGACTCTGAATTAGGGCTATTAGGAGCTATTATTAATAGTGCTGATATTGCTGTTGATTTACCCGAAATATTAGAATCTTTTAACCCTATATTAGAATCAGACTCAGAACCAGAAATCGTCGCTGTTGGACATGAACTGTAACCCCTATTCAGTATTCTTGAATTTTCCCGCTTTTTCAGCAAACCCTACTTAAATCGCTCTAGTAATTCTTCTATACTGGCATTATGATTAAAGAAGGAAAATAGGTGTCTATAAAGTAGTTTGCCATTTTCATCTAAGACAAATTGAGCCGGTAAAGGCGCGCCTAATGCTTGTCCTACTTGATAAGTCCGAAAGACATGACAACTAGGATCATTTAACAAGGGCATCTTTAAACCTAAATCTTTAACAACTATTTGGCTTTGCTTTTTATCGGTGCTAGTAATTAATAAAATTTCTATACCCTGATTTTTAAACTGGGTATAATTTTCATTTAAAGCTTGAATATGGGGATAACAAAAGGGACAATATTGCTTTTCTGTAAATATCCGCGTAAAAGCCAGTAATACAGGTTGTTTACCTTTAAAATCAGATAATTTTAAGACTCGATTATTGGTAATATCCGATAATTTAAAATCTGGTGTTTCCATTCCCAACTTTAGGGTATCTGTGGCTGGAATTGGCAAAATATTACGAAAGAAGCGCTCGTTAAATAAGCCTGTAAAATCCGTTGATGTTAGCATAGATAATTTTTGTGAAATGTGCAACCTGTTTTTTCTAAAAACTGAATTAATTCCCAAGTTGTTAGTTAGTAAAAGGGAGAAAGCGGAAGTAGAAATTTCATTGCTTTTTCCCCTATTACCCATTACCCATTACCCATTACCAATTACCCATTACCAATATCTAAACCGCAGCGAAATACACTTTAGATTTTACAGGATCAGGAACCATTGTTTTTTCACCAGGTTGCCAACCAGCAGGGCAAACTTCATCGGGGTGAGATTGGACGTGTTGAATGGCTTGCAATGTGCGTAGGGTTTCTTCCACACTGCGACCAAAGGCGAGGTTGTTAATGGTAGCGTGTTGAATAATACCATCTTTGTCGATGATAAATAAACCGCGTAGAGCTATGCCTGCGGCTGGATCGAGGACGTTGTAAGCGGCGCTAATTTCTTTTTTGATGTCAGAAATTAGAGGATAGTTTAAGTCTCCGACTCCACCAGATTTGCGATCGGTTTGAACCCAAGCCAGGTGAGAAAATTCGCTATCAACTGAAACACCGAGAATTTCAGTATTGAGGTTTTTGAAGTCTTCGTAGCGATCGCTAAATGCTGTGATTTCAGTTGGGCAAACAAAGGTAAAGTCTAAAGGGTAGAAAAACAATATTACATATCTACCACGACAATCGGAGAGTTTTATGGTCTTAAATTCCTGATCTACCACTGCTGTTCCTGTAAAGTCAGGAGCCTGTTGACCAACGCGGAGACATCCTTCTATTCCATAATTGAGGGTCATTAACCTAATTCTCCTTCTATATGCTTTTTTAGTGGTGGAGTTTGGCTCGAATAAAATTTACCTATCCACGGTGTGACAATTTGATTAGGATCTATTACAAATATATCATCATCATCACAATTTTGGGTCATAAATGAACGATTTAGATACAAGAGAATGGTTACTGATCAATAGGTTGGCTAGTTTTGCCAGTGCTACTATTTCTGATGTTCGGACAATAACTGATCATGATTGGCTATTTGCGGCTATAAATCTACCTGGGGGAAGAAAATCCAAGGTATTTTGATTAAGTATGGTTTTGAGGGGAAAACCCAGGGGTATTAAGGTGATCCTGGTAGCCCATTGCATAAATAATTTAAAGGATTTACAAGTATGTTTATTGCTCATGGAGATTGTTACCTTTGGCAGTCAGGTTTAATGGCTTTACACATTATTAGTAACGGATTAATTGCACTAGCTTATCAATCTATTTCTTTAATGTTATTATATTTTATTAGTCGGCTATCAGATATTACTTTTAAATCAATATTTGTCTTGTTCGGGATTCTGATTATTTGCTGTGGAACAACACATTTGTTAGAAATTTGGACAATTTGGCATTCAAATTATTGGTTATCTGGTTTGATCAAAACCCTTACAGCCTTAATTTCTATCTATGTAGCTTTGGAACTAAGACATTTATTACCGAGAGCCTTTGCTCTATCCAGTTCTAGAGAATTAATAACAATTAATAAAAAGTTACAAAATGAACTTGTTGAACGTCATCAGGCAGAGGAAAAAATGCGTCATACCCAAGAATTTTTAAGTTCGATTGTTAAAAATATGCCTAATATGATATTCCTGAAAAAATCTGATGATTTGAAATTTGTGAGTATTAATCAAGCGAGTGAAGATATGCTTGATCATTGGACAGAAGAACTATTAAATAAAAGTGATTTCGATTTTTTTGCGGAAGAATTTGCAGATCCAGAATTTTTGATGGAGCGTATATCAACAATAACTGCTAATAAATCTATTGTAATTAACGAAGAAGTGTTAATGGCAGATGGCAGGATTTTTGAGCATGATTATATCCCTGTTTTTGTCGAAAACGACTACTATGGACATTTATGTAAATATCAAGATATCACCCAACGTAAACAAGTAGAAAAAGAATTAAAGCAGAATGAGGCAGCCTTGCGAGCGCTGTATGAGGTAGCATCGGCTGAAAATTTTAACTTTAATCAACGCATCCAAGGTTTTTTAAAGATGGGTTGTGAAAAGTTCGGATTAGAATATGGTTTTCTCGGTCGCATGGAAGATCAAGTTTATCACTTATTAGCAATCCAAGCTCCAGATTCAGATATACAACAACAAGATAAATTTGAGCTTGCACAAGTTTTTTGTGATGAAGTTATAAATAGAAATGAACCTTTAGCAATTGAGTATATTGAAGTTTCCGAATGGTGCGATCATCCTCAACACAAGATTTTTGGAATAGAAACTTATATAGGTGTCCGAGTCTTATTGGAGGGTAAAGGTTACGGTGCTTTGAGTTTTTGTAGTCACCAACCCCGACAAAAACCATTTACATCAACAGAAAAAGAACTATTAAAGTTAATGGCACAGTGGGTAGGCAGTGAAATTACCCGTAATTACGCCGAAAATGCCTTAAAACAACAATTTAATCGAGCTTTATTGCTTAAAGAAGTGACAGAAGAAATTCGTCAAAGTTTAAATAGTCAAACAATTTTTCAAATTACAGCTAATCGGATTGGTCAAGAGTTCCAGCTTAATCGTTGTTTGATACATACATATATTTCTACTCCCATACCTAAAATTCCCATTGTAGCTGAATATTTAGAATCAGGTTATCAATCTTTATTGGGTATAGAAATTCCTGTGGTTGGTAATCCCCGTGCTGAAAAAATTCTGAAACAAGATAGAGCGCTCGTTTGTAATAATGTGTTGACAGACCCCTTATCAAGACCTCACGACCCAAATTGTCGTGTTAAAGAACTAAAATCCATGTTAGCAATTCGTACATCTTATCAAGGAGAAGCCAATGGAGTAATTGCACTACATCAATGCGATCGCTTCCGTAATTGGACCCAAGAAGAAATAGAACTACTCGAAGCAGTAGCAGCACAAGTGGGAATAGCGATCGCTCAAGCTAAACTTTTAGAACAAGAAAAACAACAAGGTCAAGAATTAACTCTGAAAAATTTAGCCCTTGAACAGGCAAAAGTGGAAGCAGAAACCGCTAACCGAGCTAAAAGTGAATTTTTAGCCATGATCAGTCATGAAATTCGTACTCCTATGAATGCTGTTATTGGCATGACTGGCTTACTTTTAGATACCAATCTCAACACCGAACAGCGCGATTTTGTATCCATTATCCGCAGTAGTGGTAATGCCTTATTATCAATTATTAATGATATTCTTGACTTTTCTAAAATTGAATCTGATCAATTAGATTTAGAAGAACAACCTTTTGGTTTATGCAACTGTATAGAAGAATGTTTGGATTTATTAGCTCCCCAAGCTGCTGCTAAAGGAATAGAACTAATTTATCTAATTACTCCTCAAACACCAAGCACTATTATCGGAGATGTTGCCCGTCTGCGCCAAATTTTAGTTAACTTATTGAGTAATGCTGTTAAATTCACTCAAACAGGAGAAGTAATCATCACTGTGACAGCTAAGAAATTAGAGCAAACCGCCAATACTTATGAAATTGAGTTTGCGGTTAAAGACACAGGGATTGGTATTCCCTCAGAAAAAATACATCAACTGTTCCAACCTTTTAGTCAAATAGATTCTTCTATGACTCGCAAATATGGTGGTACAGGATTGGGTTTAGTAATCAGTAAACGCCTGACTGAAATGATGGGGGGAAGAATGTGGGTAGAGAGCCAAATCGGCCACGGCTCTACTTTTTATTTTACGCTTACAGCCGAAAAAACTCCTAATTGCGAACCGATAAATCTAGGGAATCATGTAGATCAATTAACCGGAAAACGCCTATTAATTATTGAAGAGAATCAGGCTAATCGGCAATTTTTAACTTTGCAAGCAACCTCCTGGGGAATGGTGATAAAAACTGCCCAATCAATTGACCAAGTATATGAATATTTGCAACAAATAGAACAGTTTGATTTAGTAATTTTAGACCTGCATTTTATAGAAACCAGTGGTCTAGATTTATTAATGGAATTTTGTCAATTGCCCAATTATCAAAGATTACCCTTGCTACTATTGAAAGATATAACTAAACCAGATTTGGACGATAAAATTTCCTTAGATAGTGTCATTTTTTTAAATAAACCTTTAAAACGATCGCAACTTTATAACTCCTTACTCAGTCTCATTAATCAGCAACCGATGAGATTTAGTAGATCCGAACATAAAAATCTGGACTTATACCCTAATTTGAGTAATCTTAATAAACGAATTTTAATAGCAGAAGACCATCCTGTGAATTTAAAAATGGTACTCTTAGTTTTAGGAAAGTTAGGCCTGAGAGCAGATGTAGCAGGTAACGGTTTAGAAGTTTTATCTGCTTTGCAACGTCAATCCTATGACATTATTTTGATGGATGTGCAGATGCCAGAAATGGATGGATTAGAAACTACTAGACAAATCCGTAAATTTAGCTCTAGTCAACAACAACCACACATTATTGCGATGACAGCAAATGCCATGCAGGGCGATCGCGATATCTGTCTAAATGCCGGAATGGATGACTATATCACCAAACCGATTAAGGTGCAGGATCTAGTTAAGGCTTTGACTCAAGGTGAATTAACTTTCAATCATCAAGTCCCAAAAACTCAAGAGATACCACAGCCAAATTTTGCCGATGCTATTGATTCTCAAATCTTTGAGTCGCTTAGGGATATGGCAGGTGCAGATGCTGGAGAGTTTATTCCTCAATTGATTAATACTTATTTACAAGAGACAGCTAAATTGCTGGTAACTATTACCTTGGCAGTAGCACAACAAGACTCAATAGCGATCGCCCAAGCAGCCCATAAGTTAAAATCTAGTAGTGCGTCTGTTGGTGCGATCGGTTTATCTAATCTGAGTAAAAATATCGAATCAATCATCCGTCTTGGAGATATTACCAACTGCACACCAATATTAGAGCAGCTTAATCTGGAATATGAGAAAGTCAAAATAGCTTTAAAAATGGAATTATGTGAATAAAATAGTAATCTCACCTTTAAAATCCCAATACCCCCTAATAGGCATGAACTCTATTCACACAAATCAACCCCTAGTTCTAGTGGTAGACGATGACCTAGTAATACAAATGCAGTTACGTCAAGCTATGGAAAACGAAGGGTATAAGGTCATCATAGCTGGTAATGGTGAGGAAGCCTTAAATATTTACACTCAAGTACATCCAGATATAGTCCTGTTAGATGCAATGATGCCAGTTATGGATGGATTTACCTGCTGCGCTCAATTGCAAGCACTTAACATCAACAAATCAACTCATGATTTAAATCAAGGCACACCCATATTAATGATTACGGGACTAGATGATCCTCATTCTGTAGATAAAGCCTTTGCTGTAGGTGCTGCGGACTATATTACTAAGCCGATTCATTGGGCTGTATTGCGACAAAGAGTTCGTCGCTTATTACAAACCCATTGGGCAATGAAAGAATTACACCGCAAAATCGAACAAGAACAACTCATTGCCAAAATAACCCAAAAAATTCGCCAATCCTTAAACTTAGAAGTAATTCTTAACACGACAGTTAATCAAGTTAGAAAATTATTGCAAACTGACCGGGTAATTGTCTATCGTTTTGATCCAGATCATACTGCGACGGTGTTAGTCGAATCTGTCAACTCCGAATGGGAGTCAGTATTAGGTAAACAATTTAAAAACTGCTACTTTTCCGAAAAATGTAGTTATGAATATCGAAAAGGTCAGGTGTATGTCACTGATGATATTTATGCAGCAGATTTTTCCCAATGTCAAATTGAGTTACTCCAAGAGTTGGAAGCTAAGGCTAATTTAGTTGTACCTATTGTACAACCAGATAAATTATGGGGATTATTAGTAGCTTATCAATCTTCCAGTCCCCGTCAATGGCAGCAGTTAGAAATTGATTTACTCAAACAATTAGCAGATCAATTAGTGATAGCTATTCAGCAAGCAGAACTTTATCAACAGTTACAGGCAGCTAATAAAGAGTTAAAAAATCTAGCATCTATAGATAGTTTGACCCAAATTGCTAACCGCCGAGCTTTTGATGAAGTGTTATTGAAAGAATGGAAGCGGATGGAAAGGGAGCAGGGTTTTTTATCTTTAATTATCTGTGATATTGATTGTTTTAAGGCCTATAACGATACCTATGGACACCCAGCCGGCGATGAATGTTTGAAACAGGTTGCTCAAATTTTAAATCAGTCTATTCAACGTCCTGCTGATCTGGTAGCTCGTTATGGGGGTGAAGAATTTACCTTGATTTTACCTAATACAGACCCGGACGGGGCGGTTAAATTCGCTGAAATGATTCGCAATCAGGTGAAAGAACAATCTATGGCTAATGTTTGTTCCCAAGTTAGTCGATATGTTACCCTCAGCTTAGGAGTTGCCACTGTTATCCCTAACTCTGAAGATTCTCCTGAATCCCTAATTGCCAAAGCAGATGAGGCTCTGTATCAGGCAAAACAAAGAGGACGCGATCGCGTTATTAAGGCCGAATAATTATTGATGTGCAATAAATTTAAGTATTTGTAGTAAATTAGTTTTAATTAATACATTCAGTTGACTAGGAAAGAAGGGTAAGCATTCCAAAATTGATCCCAAAATTTATCCTGTAAATCTTGCTTAGAGAATGGAAGTCTAATTAATAATGAAGTAGATTGGACTAGATACAATTTGATCGTTCGTAATTTTAGACCTTTTTTGTGGTGTAGGAGTTGAGGAGTAAAGGAAATCACTATGTCTGCATCTTATATCTCAAAATCAACTATAAAAGCCGACCAGATGCCTTGGAGTCAAGAAAAACAACAATTGCTAATACAGGGCGAAATTCTGGTAAAAACACAAAATTTGAATCATTCTGCACAACTCCATTCTCTCTGGGGTGGTTCTGTCACAGCTTGGATGTATTTACCTTTAGTGCGATCGCACGTCTGGCAGCAAATAACTGATTACCCCCGTTGGGTACAATATTTTCCTGACATCACAAAAAGCGAAGTCTTAACTAAAGGTGATGTAAAACGTCTGTATCAAGCAGCACAAAAAGCCTTTTTCCTATTCACGGCTCAAGTAGAAATTTACCTGAACGTGGTAGAAGTTCTAGGGCAACAAATTCAGTTCCAGATGGAAAAGGGAACTTTTGAAGATTTTTACGCCAAGTTAGAATTTCAGGATTATGGTGAGGGTACATTGTTGGCTTACACTGTTCAAGCCATACCAAATATCCCTATCCCCTCAATTTTCATTCAACAAGCCATGAATTTTGAATTGCCAGCAAATATGCGTAAAATGCGACAAGTGCTTTGTAGGGAATAAGGCAGAGGGCAGGGGGCAGGAGGGAATTAGGTATTATTTCAATACTGCTCGGTTAAGCAAATTTGTGAGCCGAAAACCCCTGTAGAGACGTTCCATGGGTAGGGATTCTCGTCTCTACACTCCTTAACCGAGAAGTATTAGATATTATTTCTCTTTGCTCTACGTCCTCTACTTCCTGTCACCTTCTTCTAAATTATTCATCTATCATTAGTACAATTCAAATTATCATAAATGGTAATTTAGTTAATTAAAAAATATAGTCATTAAATTAGATTAAAAAAAATATTAACCTCGTTAAAATAGAGGCCGCAAGATGAGTTTTAAATCTTTAATAAAGCATAGCTACTTAGTAAAAATAGGGCAGTAGGTTCTGGGATAAACAAAAAAATCACTAAATAAAGTGAAAATTGCCCTATACAAACCCACGCACTGCAAGAGGAGAAAATATGCCACGACCGATAAAAAATTCAGTCATAGTAATTACTGGTGCATCTAGTGGAATTGGGCGGGCTACGGCTTTAGAATTTGCTAAACAACGGTCAAAATTGGTACTGGCTGCCAGAACAGAAGAAGCTTTAGAAGAAGTTGCCCAGGAGTGCGATCGCTTAGGTGCAAATGCTATAGTAGTAAGAACAGATGTTAGATATGAATCAGCAGTACAAGATCTAGCAGAACGGGCAATAGATTCCTTTGGACAGTTGGATGTTTGGGTGAACAATGCCGCTATCAGCCTATTTGCCCGGTTTGAAGAAACTCCCTCAGAAGCTTTTCGACAGGTAATTGAAACAAACTTATTTGGTTATATCTATGGTGCGCGTGCGGCTTTACCTTATTTTCGTCGTCAAAGTAGCGGTAACTTAATCAATGTTTCTTCAGTAGTCGGAGTTACAGGTCAGCCATACACAATTCCCTATACCATCAGCAAATATGCCATTCGGGGATTATCTGATTCTTTGCGAATGGAGTTGTATATAGACAACGCCCATGATGTTCATGTTTGCACAGTATTACCAGCTTCTATTGACACGCCAATTTTTCAACACGCAGCTAACTATACCGGTCGTCAAACTAAACCAATGAATCCCATATATCCATCTAAAGAGGTGGCCGAGGCAATTGTTGGGTTAGTCGAAAGACCACAGCGCGAAATTATCGTTGGTCAAGCTGCCTATCTTCAGATATTAGAAAAGACCTTAGCACCAGATTTATATGAACAAATGATGGCACATCAAGTTGATAGAGATCACTTCCAAGACTACAAATCAGCCCCCCGCACTGATGGTAATCTATTTGAGTCGATGCACGATTACACTGGCATTAGTGGTAATTGGTTGGGTACAGACGGGACAACTACCCCAGATTTTTGGGATATCGCAAAACAAACAGCCAAGAGAATTGGTTTACCTACTGTTAATTAACCCCTGTCTTAACCCTATTCTCTGAGTCAAAAAGTAGAGATGTTCCATGGAATGTCTCTACATAAGTAATGAAACAGAATTAATTACACAACTGGTTTTTCTGTTCCCTGTTCCCTGTTCCCTGTTCCCTTGCCCCAACGACAATTTTTAACGCCCACCTACTTACTTAGCAGACAATCTTTTTTAGCTAATGATAAAAATATGCTATTGTAATCTCAGTTAAAGTTAACCTACATCTAGATTATCAAGAATATTAATTAGAATTAATTGCAATAAATCTATTTAAAATTTGAAGCCTATAGCTATATACTCCTTACTGTATAAGACTTTGATAGATTTATTTGGTGTAGATTGGCAGTGAATGTTTTACAGTAAAATTCATAGAACTTAAATTTTATAAATTATCTATGAATTACGATAACCGTGCCGAAGTACAAAAGGTTTTAGTGATTACGCTCCTGTTGAATTTATTGGTGATGGGATTAAAAGCATTTGTTGGTTACTCAACTGGTTCTTTAAGCCTGTTAGCTGATGCCTTGCATAGTGTGACAGATAGCGCCAACAACGTTTTAGGATTGGTAGCTAGTCGGTTTTCTTCTCCATACCCTGACCGAGAACATCCCTATGGACACCATAAATTTGAAGCAGTGGGGGCTTTGGGAATAGCGGCGTTTTTAGGTATAGCTTGCTTTGAAATTTTACAAGGTGCAATAGAAAACCTAATTAAAGGCGGTACTCAAGTAAAAATTACATTACCGGAATTGTGGTTATTGTTAATAGTTTTGGGGGTAAATATTTTTGTTAGCTTTTATGAACGTGGTGTAGGGAAACGGGTAAATAGTCCGATTTTGATTGCTGATGCTACACACACTATGAGTGATGTTTGGGTAACAATTTCAGTAATTGGTGGATTGATTGGTATTTGGTGGCTAAATTTTCAATGGTTAGATGTGGTGTTAGCTTTTCCAGTGGCTTTGTTGGTATTTTGGAGTGGTTGGTCAGTTTTAAAAGAGAATTTACCTTGGTTGGTAGATCAAATGGCGATCGCCCCTGAAGCAATTCACGCGATCGCTATTTCTGTCCCCGGTGTAATCAACTGTCACGATATCGCCTCCCGTGGTGTTCTTGGCCGCCAAGTTTTTATAGAAATGCACTTAATTGTCAATGCACCAGATGTAGAAACAGCCCACATCATTACCGAAGCAGTAGAAAATGAACTACAACAACACTTCAAGCCAGTCAGAATTTTAATCCACGTTGAACCACCAGCATATAAATCTAACAATATTACCTTTGAGCCATAATCAATTGGTGAATATTTTTAATTTACTCACAACTTACACAAGATTAACTAGGAGTTACACATTGACAGAATCTATTAGACATCTCCGATAAAGATTGTAGAGACGTTCCATGGAACGTCTCTACAGGGGTTTTAGGTCACGCATATTTAGTTTCTGGAGATGTCTATTACATAAGAATTATGAATTTTATCTCTTGTAGGGTGTGGTTCGGCAAGCTCACCAACCACGTCAGACCCGATAATTTGGGACACAACAGATTTTTTCCATCTGACGCACCGCACTAATAGGGGATAACAAAAGCCTGAAACTAGACCATACATATCATCTGCATTTTGTACAGTGCATAAGTCCTGTTACTCTTAAATAGACCATTATTAGGAATTTTATGAATCATTTAAAAAATAACTTGCTGCCAGAAATGGTAGAAATTTGGCAACAAACTCTTAATTGGCAACCTACAACCCAACAACAAGAACAATTCCAACAGCTTTATCAGTTAATTTTAGCAGGAAACCGTCAACTTAATCTGACACGTATCACTGAATCAGAAGACTTTTGGGAAAAACATCTTTGGGATTCTCTGCGGGGAATTGCACCAAAACAACAATTTATTCCCTCCCTCCAAGCAGGAGCATCTGTGATTGATATTGGTACTGGTGCAGGTTTTCCGGGTCTACCACTGGCAATTATAGCTGTTAATTCTAAGATTGTGTTGCTGGATTCAACTCGCAAAAAGATTAATTTTATTGAGCAAATTATAACTACACTTGCTCTGACTAATGCACAAACTCTAGTTGGTAGAGCAGAAGAAATTGGTCAGCAAATTCAGCACCGTCAAAGCTATGATTTAGCTGTAATTCGCGCTGTGGGGACTGCTGCGGCTTGTGCTGAATATACATTACCGTTAGTAAAAACAGGTGGCTTGGCTGTGATTTATCGGGGTAATTGGACAGAGGAAGAAACCACAACTTTACAAAATGCTGCTAATCAATTGGGTGGGGTAATTGAATCAATTGAAGAATTTACGACTCCTATAACTAATAGTATTCGTCACTGTATATATTTACGAAAAGTAGTCAACACACCAGCTATTTTCCCCCGTGCAGTTGGTATTCCCACACAGAATCCACTTTAATACAAAAACTACAAAAATATTTCTTTGAAATGTACCACAGATGGAAGAGGAATTAAACGCAGATTAACGCAAATAAACGCAGATGAAGGATAAATTCCAGATTATTTTTGTGGTGGGTTTAATCGAAAACTGCTGTAAGCTATTGTGGTTTCTAATTAAATGAAATATATCATAGCCCCCTCCTCGCTTGCGGGGAGGGGGTTGGGGGTGGGGTTCTTGTATCTCACCCAATCAAGAACCGCTATATATTTATACAAATTTTATAGCATCTGCAAATCGCCGATTAATTTCATCCCAATTTACCACATTCCACCAAGCATCTAAATATTCAGGACGACGATTTTGATATTTGAGATAATAAGCGTGTTCCCAAACATCATTCCCCATAATCGGATATTTACCTTCCATAAATGGACTATCTTGGTTAGCTGTAGTTGTTATTTCTAAATTACCTTTTTTAGTGCGAACCAACCAAACCCAACCACTACCAAAACGACTAGCACCAGCAGCATTAAACTGTTTTTTAAACTCTGCAAAATTGCCAAAACTCTGATTTATTGCTGATGCTATTTGTCCTGTTGGCTCTCCACCACCATTGGGTTTCATGATTTTCCAAAACATCGAGTGGTTGACGTGACCACCACCATTATTACGGACTGTAGTACGAATATCTGAGGGAACTTTGTTAATACTTCGCAATAGTTCTTCCACAGATTTATTTTTCAGTTCAGGGTGTTTATTTAAAGCTCCATTCAGGTTTTTAACATAAGCCGCATGGTGTTTATCGTGATGGAACTCCATTGTTCTTGCATCAATGTGCGGTTCTAGGGCATCATAAGCATAGGGTAAGGGAGGTAACTGGATAGCTGCGGTTGTGGTAGTATTGGAGCTAAGAACATTTTCTGCAAAAGCACTAGTCTCTAATGCAAAACTACCTGCACCTGCTCCGAGTAAAAACAAGAAATGACGACGATTTAAAGTCATAAACCTTTTGACAGCTAATATCTGTATATTTCCTAACAACTCTTATTATTTTATATCCTATTTACAAAAAATGTAACCAGTATTAAATATCTTTACTCTATCTACCAATTTACTGATAAAATATAATCATTAATTTGTTAATCATTTAAGGTTAATACAAATGACTCAAGAATTAACCGACCTCAGAAATAGTATTTTAGAACAACGTTATACAGATGCTTTGATAATTGTCGATGAATTAGAGGGAATGAGTAAACAAGCAATTGTACGGAATATCCAATCATATCTCCATATCTTACTCATTCATTTACTAAAAAACCAAATAGAACAGCGATTAACTGCTTCTTGGGTTAATTCTATTCGTAGTTCAATCCGAGAAATTAAAAAGCTCAATATTAAAGATAATAAAAAATCTTACTATATTAGTCAAGATGAATGGGAAAATTTGATAGAAGAGGAAGTAATTGAAGATGCGATCGCTGATGCAAGTTTAGAAGTATTAAATGGAAAATACAATCAATTTCAACTTGCTGATATCATAGATAGAAGAGAGTTAATTCAGACGGTATTAAAGTTTTTGATGCTAACCTATATCTATTCAGCTAAGGAATTACCAAAGGTTGTCGCAGAAACATTAACTCAATTACCAGGTGGGGAAGATTGGAAAACAGGGAGACGCTAAACAATGACTCAAGAATTAATCGACCTCAGAAATAGTATTTTAGAACAACGTTACGCTGATGCTTTGGCAATTGTCGATGAATTAGAGGGAATGAGTAAGAAGGCAATTTTACGACAAATTAAATCCTTTTTAAAGATTTTATTGATACATTTAATTAAAAATCAAGTTGAACAACGATTAACAAATTCTTGGATTGCTTCTATTCGTAATGCAATTTTAGAAATTCAAGATATAAATTTGAAGGAGAATAAAAAATCCTATCATATCAATCAAGAAGAATGGAAAACTTTCCTGGAAGAATCTGTGATTGAAGCTGCTATAGCTGATGCAAGTTTAGAAGTATTAAATGGAAAATACAATCAATTTCAACTTGCTGATATCATAGATAGAACAGAGTTAATTCAGACTGCATTACAGTTTTTACTGCTAACTTATATCTATTCAGCCAAGGAATTACCAAAAGTTGTCGCAGAAACATTAACTCAATTACCTGGTGGGGACGATTGGAAAATAGGGAGACGCTAAACAATGACACAGGAATTAAGTGATTTGAGAAATAGCATTTTAGAACAACGTTATACAGATGCTTTGGCAATTGTTGATGAATTAGAAGGAATGAGTAAGAAGGCAATTTTACGACAAATTAAATCCTTTTTAAAGATTTTACTGATACATTTGATTAAAAATCAAATAGAAAAACGATTAACAAATTCTTGGGTTGCTTCTATTCGCAATGCTGTCCGGGAAATAAAAGAAGTGAATATCAAAGAGAATAAAAAGTCTTATTACATCAATCAAGATGAATGGGAAAATTTGATAGAAGAGGAAGTGATAGAAGATGCGATCGCTGATGCAAGTTTGGAAGTATTAAATGGGAAATACAATCAATTTGAACTTGCTGATATCATAGATAGAACAGAGTTAATTCAGACTGCATTACAGTTTTTACTGCTAACTTATATCTATTCAGCTAAGGAATTACCAAAGGTTGTTGCAGAAACATTAACTCAATTACTTGATTCTGACTTAAACCCATAAAACCCCTCCCCGCAAGCGAGGAGGAGAACTGGATTTTTGGTTAATCGAAATGTTTGATGATTGCGTCGGCAAATTCAGAACACTTTAATGGTTTTACAGGTGGTTCTATTAACCGCGCTAGATCGTAGGTGACTTGAGAATTAGCGATCGCACTCCCCAATCCCTTTTTTACCAAATCTGCGGCCTCTTGCCAACCCATGTATTCCAACATCATCACACCGGAAAGAATCACTGAACCGGGGTTAATCTTATCTAACCCAGCGTGTTTAGGTGCTGTACCGTGGGTAGCCTCAAAAATAGCACAGGCATCACCAATATTCGCCCCAGGACCCATCCCTAAACCGCCAACAATAGCCGCAGCAGCATCAGACAGGTAATCACCGTTCAAATTCATTGTCGCCAAAATCGAATACTCATCTGGACGAGTTTGGATTTGTTGGAAGATACTATCGGCAATGCGATCGTTGACCATGATTTTATCTTGCCATTTGCCGTTTCCGTGACTTTCCCACAAATCATTAAGAACTGTTTCCACTTCCTTGACAATTTGCGCTTTCTTCTCTGGAGTCAGGGAATCAAAACCAGGATCAATCATCCGGGCATTTTCTTCTAAGGTGATATTGGCGTTTTTCTCCTTATTTCCCAAAATCCAAGATTCCCGTTCTGTCACAGTTTCTTGACGAAATTCCGTAGTTGCCAATTCGTAACCCCAATCCCGGAAAGCCCCTTCCGTATATTTCATGATATTGCCCTTATGCACCAAGGTCACTTGTTGCTTATTTTTCGGCAATAACAAGGCGTGTTTGATAGCGCGACGGACAAGACGCTGAGAACCGCTTTTACTGATGGGTTTAATGCCAATTCCTGCATCGAGGGGAATTTGCTTTTTACCGTGTTCTGGTGTAGCCGGAATCAATTCTTCATTGAGAATTTTAATCAGGCGATCGCCAATTTCGCTTCCTTGTTTCCACTCAATTCCCAAATAAATATCTTCCGTATTTTCCCGGTAGACAATTACATCCAGCTTTTCAGGATTTTTGTGGGGAGAAGGCGTACCAGCATAGTAGCGGCAAGGACGCACACAGGCATATAAGTCAAAAATTTGTCGCAACGCCACATTTAAAGAACGAATTCCACCACCCACCGGAGTAGTTAAAGGCCCTTTAATTGCCACGCCATACTCTTCAATTGCTGTTAAGGTATCCTGGGGTAAATACTGGTATGTACCGTATAAATCACAGGCTTCATCACCAGCATAAACCCTAAACCAACTAATTTTCCGCGTACCTTTGTAAGCCTTAGCTACTGCTGCATCCAGCACTTTTTCCGTAGCAGGCCAAATATCTATACCCGTTCCATCACCGCGAATAAACGGAATAATTGGATTATCAGGTACAACAGGCTCACCATCTTTGAAAGTGATTTTTGCTCCAGTTGTCGGGGGGGTAATCTTGTCGTACATTGTGTCACACACTCCAGATTGAAAAAGAAATTGAGTAGTTTCGTAATTGAGGAATGAAATCTATCATCCTGCAACTGACCTATTCTCAACCCCTTGTGTCCTTGGTCGGTTAATAGATTTCGCTGTTCTTTGTATTTACCCAGTCATGAGGCGCAGATTATACCCTGGTTGACCTGATGCAGCAATCTCATCTCTATTACACTCAAATTTATCAGACCTTTGCAGCCCGATAATATTTACAATACCACTTTGGTTAATTGAAAATCCAGTCATAAAATAGTTTATAATACTGCCGGGGTGAAGAATCAAGTAACTAAAAAATAATGGTGTCGTGCATAATCTTAAATCATACTCTCACCCTAAATAGGTTTTCTCACATCTGAAAAGTTCTATGACAGACTCAATGATTTTATCAGGCACTGCAAATCACATCGACTCCCTACGCCAAACCTTAATCGCTGGGTCTGAAAAAGTCCAACAGCAAACAATTCTCCAGTTAGCTGAATTGGGAAATGAGGGATTGGAGGTATTGCAGGAATTTTTACTCAAACGTCGTGAAAACCCGCCAACTTGGATAGATGGTAAAGCCTATCAAGTAGTTTACAACTCTGATGCACCTACAGCCAAACAATTTTTACAAACTTATTTTCCTCAAGGAATTGTACCATTAAAATCGGCTTGCGGTATTAATTATCATCCCTTACAACAATTACTCGTTAATCAAAAATTCCAAGAAGCTGATCTACTTACCATTCAACAAATGTGTGAAGTTGCAGGTTCTACCGCAGTACAAAGAAAATGGTTGTATTTTACTGACATAGATAATTTTCCAGTGGAAGATCTACAAACTATTAATCAATTATGGTTAATTCACTCAGAAGGCAAATTTGGCTTTTCTGTCCAGAGAGAAATTTGGTTAGGTTCAGGTAAAAATTGGGATAAATTATGGATGAAAATTGGCTGGAAAGATGGTAACAAATGGACACGCTATCCCCACGAATTTACCTGGGATTTAACAGCGCCTAAAGGTCATTTACCCCTCTCTAATCAACTGCGCGGAGTGCGTGTCATTGCATCTTTACTTTCTCATCCAGCTTGGTTATAGGGAACAGGTTAAAATTATTTTCACCTATACTCTTTGATTGGCATTTAGAGGATGTTTAAAAGGTCTAATTTATTACATCCCTGGCGACTAGAAGTCGCGGCTATATAAACTAAACCCGCCTGCGCGGGTTAAAAAAACCCTTTTTTCATTAGTCCACGCAGGTGGACTTTGCCTGTGTAGTAGCGTATCCCTTACGGGAGCCGGAGGCTCTATTATATTCGCCCAAAACTTTTAAAACTTACACTTTTTTGGCTAATTTTACCCAATGTTCAATTCCGGCTTTTGTCGGTTGACCAAGATTACCAAAAGTCCAAATATCTCGTTTATGTTGAAATCCATAACTAATATGAATGGGTCTTTGGCTACCATAAAAATACAGAGAATCGAAGGGTAACTTTGTTTGCAAAATCCAATCTACAAGTTGTTCACTTGGTAAATCTATAATTAAAAAATCACAAGCAGCCCCTAACCTTTCACAGTAATATTTACCCTTGCTGTTAACTTCGTAGCTGATATGTTGATCAAGATTAGGTGCTATACGACCATTCTTTTGACCTGTAATCGGGTCTTTTTTTTGTAAATATTTTTTTAAATCTTGGGAACAAAAACCGTAGGTAAGCTGAAATTTTTCTATGCCGAAAAAATCTATAATTGGGTCAAGGATGAACTTATTTAAATCTTGCAAGGCTGGAATTACCTCTTTGACATTTTTGGGAAACGGGTTGATGTGATCTTTGTATTTTTGATAAGTCTGGGTACAGGTACAAAACTCTGTTAATTTCAGGTACTTACCTAGACTTAAATCTTTAATATCCATATAAAAATTACAGGTATTTCATCTATTAAAAAATTATCAATATTTATCATACCCACTTTTGACTATTCCACTATAATTAAAGAATATATTAGCTAATTATTACTTGATTGAGGAAATAATGAATGGATGCCCAGGAACTTTTAAGCAGATATGCCAAAGGGGAAAGAAGCTTTAACAGGATTGTACTGCCAGAAGTAAACCTAGAGAGAGCCAATTTAGGCGGTGTAGACTTTGGTAGAGCAGACCTTAGAGGAGCTAATTTGACAGGAGCATCTTTAAGTGGAGCAAATTTAAGTAAAGCAAATCTCAGAGGAGCAAAACTAGAAGGAGCGAATTTATCTGAGGTGATTTTAAGTGGTGCTGATTTAACTCAAGCTATTTTAACAAATGCCCATTTAAATGAGTCAGATTTAAGTGGTGCGTCTTTGAGTGGGTCAAATTTATGTGATGCTAATTTGCACATGGCATCAATTAGTGCTGCTAATTTGCAAGGTGCAAACCTGAGTGGGGCAAAAATGGGTGGTGTGAGAATGTGGAAAGCAGATTTGCAAGGTGCAAATTTATGTGGTGCTGATTTGAGTGAAGCTAATATGAGTGAAGTGAATTTGAAAGGAGCTAATTTAAACGCGACAGATATGAGTGAGGCATTTTTAACTGGGGCAATTATGCCAGATGGTACTATTCATAGTTAGGACTTACGCAAAAACCCTCCCAAACTCTCATTCCTCTGTGACCTCTGCGCCCTCTGTGGTTCGTTTTCCGTTACCTTTACGTAAGGTGGGCATTGCCCACCCTACATTAGATAGGTAAACTCTAACTTTAATACGAACCACGAGTTACACCTAATTGATTTTGCAGTTTCAATTCTCGCCAAAGTTGAGAACCTTTAATTTTTCCTTGCAGTAATTGGCGATAAAGTTGGATAATTTTTGTTACATCCTCTGGGGTTTCGTTGACAAACTCAAGGCGAAAGTGTTTCAAACCCAGATTTAGCAAGCGTTGTACATATTCTGCCCCAGTTTGAGCCGTGCCATTAAAAACAGTGTTTCGACAGCCTGTATCGGCTTGTAAAACGTGTTCACTGCCTACTCTATCTCTCAATTTTACTTCATAGCGATCGCACGGTCTACCGCAATTGGTGTAATCAGTTCCCTCAGAAAGAAACGCACAAAATACGCAGTGTTCCATGTGAAACATCGGAATATGTTGATGTATTGTCACTTCAAAAATTTGGGAACAATAACTACTAATTAAATCTTCTAGTTGGTTAATATTCAAATCATAAGAAGCCGTCAATCGTTCTAAATTAAACTGTTGTTGTAGGTAATCTGCTGTTAAAGGATTAGCGACATTAAGAGAAAAATCACCAATACATTTATCTTTGGCAAAATATTCTAATTGGTCATAGTTTCTGATTAAATAACCATCAGCATTAGAATCTCGAACTTGTTCTAAAATCCAATTTTCCCCAGGTTTGGTAATGCGGGGTGGTGCTACCCAAATCGTAGTGATTAAAGAATTTTTAGATTCGCGGACTATTTTGACTGCTTCTCGGTACTTGCGGGGATCTTCAAATTCACAGTAAACAGTTTCAATATCTGCTTTTAGTGCAGCTTGGAGTTGCTTGAGGTTTCTGACTAGAACAATTAAAGAGGGAGAAGAAGGAATAGGTAAAGATTTAGGGGTGATTATATCTTCCCATTTCATACTATGATTTAATTGCCAAAGTTTAGGTTGACTGCGGATTTTTTCTAATTGGGTGACTATTTCTCGTCGTATCCGGTTTAACTCACTAACGGGTAACATCACAGCATTATTAAGGTGATTGGTGAGAGTTCCTAAACAAAAAGGAGTGTTACCCAGACGACCAAGTTGTTCTTGTAAACGTTCTGTAGTTAAAGGTTTGGTGTGTGCTTCAACGAGCAATATTTCTGATTCTACTTGGATAATATTAGCAAATTCATCGTGCGCTATGGCTATTAATTTATCCCCAACTTCTCCATATACTTCTATATTAATTGGTCGTTGAAATTGGGGATTTTCTCCTGCATAACTTTGACGCAATTGCTTATCTAATTCTGGGTCACTGGTTTTCCAAACTTTATCACCTATATGTATACGACGCAGATTAATATCATTTCTGCCAAAAGTTAATATTCCCTCATTTCCTTTCTGCACAACCGCATATATTCTTCCCCCTTCCTCCTTTGTTTCTGGATGTCCGCAATCAAAAACAATACCATCTCCCGGCTTAACAGGTGCTTCTAGTTTGATTGTTATTTGTTCATTGCGAATGCGAGTAACTTCTCCTAAATAAACACCGCGTTTTTTTCCAAACCTCGCATGAACAAGTTCTTGATTATTAATTCCCTCAAACCAGCCGGTATAAAGCCCGCGAGAAAATGCCATTTCTAAATTATATTGGTCTTTTGAATGTAGAAAATTGTCTACATTAGTTTCCATAATTCTATCTAAAGCTTTTCGATAAACTTGCGTAACGTTAGCAACATATTCTGGTGCTTTTAATCTTCCTTCAATTTTTAAAGAAGTAACTCCAGATTTGACTAATGCCGGTAAAACTTCCAACCCTGCTAAATCTTGGGGACTTAGTAAATATTTACGATTTTCTAACTCTATAACTTCCCCATCTACAATTAAATCATAAGGCATTCGGCAAGCTTGGGCGCATTCTCCCCGATTTGCAGAACGTCCCCCTAATGCTTCGCTGGTTAAACATTGTCCAGAATAAGCGACACACAAAGCACCGTGAACGAAGACTTCTAACGGTAAGGAAGTATTTTGTTTAATTTTATTAATTTCTTTAATGGAACATTCCCGGGCTAAAACCACCAATTGACAACCGAGAGATTTAGCAAATTCTACCCCCGCAGCACTGGTAATAGTCATTTGGGTAGATGCGTGAATAGGAAAGTCGGGGGAAAGATGACGAATCAGGCGACAAATACCGATATCTTGGACAATGACGGCATCAACACCCGCCGAAATGATTGTTTTGAGGTATTGCTGTACTTCCGTCAGTTCTTGGGGGAAAATCAGAGTGTTTAAGGTAACGTAACCTTTGACTCTCCGCAGGTGCAAAAATTCCATTAATTCGGGTAAGTCGGCTTCTGTGAAATTCTCAGCCCGCATTCTGGCGTTAAACTTGTCTAAACCAAAGTAAATTGCATCTGCACCATTTTCTACTGCTGCTTTGGCGCATTCCCAGTTACCCGCAGGTGCGAGGAGTTCGGGGAGTTTGATTTTTGTGGTGGTGCTTGTCATTGCGGTCAGGGTTTACGTCAGTTTATAGATTGTATCTAAATTGGTGGTTGGTTGTGGGTAATATATATAATTATATTTACATAAGATAAATTCAACACTTCTGGCATAATATATTAGTTGGCTACAGATAGAAACTCCTAGACATAAAATGCCTATAAATAAAAGTAGAACACTAACAATTGTCAACAAAGAAACAAGCATATCCGATGATTTATTAACTCAATTTTATGTCATTAATTTAGCTGCAAACAATCAAGTAAAGCAATTTAATAAAAATAAATTTGGGCAATTTTTCACCCCATTACCAATAGCTAAATTAATGGCTGGTATGTTTGATTTTAGTTTGCCAGAAATATCATTACTAGATGCTGGTGCTGGTGCTGGTTCGTTGTTAGTAGGTATTATATCAGAATTATGTCAACATCAACAAAAACCCAAAAGTCTACATATTACAGCCTACGAAATTGATCCTACCTTGATTGATTTTTTGCAACAAACATTAAAATTATGTCATAATGCTTGTGAGCAATTAGGTATAAATTTCACCTATAAAATCTATAATATTGATTTTATTGAATCAGTATTTGAGTTATTACAATATCCTTTATTTAATCATTCAATCACAACAGAATTTACCCACGCTATTCTTAATCCACCATATTACAAAATCAATTCTCAATCAAAATACCGTCTCTTATTAAGTTCTTTAGGTTTAGAAACGACAAATATATATACAGGTTTTATTTTTGCCGCAATTCAATTACTTAAAATAAATGGTCAATTAGTAACAATTACACCTAGAAGTTTTTGCAATGGAGCATATTTCCGAGAGTTTAGGAAATTTTTTATAGAAAAGATGGCTTTAGAAAAGATTCATTTATTTGATTCTCGACAAAAAGTATTTTCAGATGATAAGATCCTACAAGAAACTGTGATCATTCACGCCAGCAAACAAAACAGAAAGCCAGAGAATATATCAATTAGTTCTAGTTTGAATGGAGAAAATAATATAATTTCATCTCATATTCTTGTGTATAATGATATTATTTCTGATCATGATCCTGAACAATTCATACATATTATTCCTGATAATGTCAGCCAGAAAATAGTTGAGCAAATTAAACAATTTAATTGCACTATTCAAGATTTAGGTTTAAATGTTTCTACTGGTAAAGTAGTTGATTTTAGAATCAAATCATATTTGAAACTAAATCAAGAAGAAGATACAGTTCCCTTGATTCATCCAACTCACTTTGAAAATGGTTATATCAATTATCCAAAGAATACTAAAAAGCATCAAGCCATCTTATTAGCAAAACAAACAACTAATCTTTTAATTCCTAATGAAAATTATGTATTGACTAAACGTATTTCTGCTAAAGAAGAAAAAAAACGAGTTGTAGCTGTTATTTATGATGCTACAAAAATTAATACTACTAGCATTGGATTTGAAAACCACTTGAATTATTTTCATCAGCAAGGACAGGGATTAGATTTAGTTTTAGCTAAAGGTCTTACCGCTTATCTCAACTCTAGTTTAGTAGATTCATTTTTCCGTTTATTTAATGGAAATACCCAAGTAAATGCTACAGATTTGCGTAGTTTAAATTATCCAAATTTGACACAACTTTATGCACTAGGTCAACATATAGGAACAGAATTTCCTAACCAGACAGAGATAGATAAATTGATTAATCAGGTGTTATTAAATATGACTAATTCATCAGAAAATAATCCAATTATCATCAAATCACGTATTGAGGAAGCAATAGAAATACTAACTACTTTAGGGTTTCCACAAAAACAACTAAATAGCCGATCAGGTTTAACCTTATTAGCATTACTTGATTTAAAACCTCATGAACCCTGGACATTAGCAAAAGCACCACTCCAAGGTATCACACCAATCATGGAATTTATGGAAAAAAATTATGGTAAAAAGTATGCACCTAATACACGAGAAGTAGTACGTCGTCAAACCATACACCAATTTATAGATGCTGGTTTAATAGTTATTAATCCTGATCATATTGAGCGTCCTGTTAATAGTTCTAAAACAGTATATCAAATTGAAGCCGGTGCTTTACAACTACTACGGACATTTAAAACTGATGAATGGGACAAAAATCTTAAAACTTATTTAGCATCTATTGAAACTCTAAAAACTAAATATGCTCAAGAAAGGTTAAAAGCCAGAATAGAGGTTGATATTTCTGGAACATCAATTACAATTTCACCAGGTGGTCAAAATATTTTAATTGAGAAAATTATTAATAATTTTTGTCCACGATTTACACCTAATAGCCATATTATTTATGTTGGTGATACAGATGAGAAATTTGCATATTTTGATGAATTAGCTTTAGAAGAATTAGGAATTAAAATTGATACTCATGGCAAAATGCCAGATATAATTATTCACTTACAATCTAAAAACTGGTTGGTTTTAATTGAAGCTGTAACATCTCATGGTCCAATCAATGCGAAACGTAAAAATGAACTTGAAAATTTATTCAAAAATTCTCAAATACCACTGGTAATGGTTACAGCTTTTCTTAACCGTAAAGTAATGAAGGAGTATCTCACAGAAATCGCATGGGAAACTGATGTATGGGTAGCGGAAGATGCAACCCATTTAATTCATTTCAACGGTGAACATCTTTTACAACTTTATTAATGATGGGAAAATAAAATTAAATTATCATGGGTGATTCAACGTAAAGAGTGGGTTCTTCCATTGTAAATTTTATCCCGTAACTAAGCAATTTTTTAGAAATCTTTTCATTTGCTAATTCTAGTAAACGTTTGCGGAAGTCAATTGAATTTTCATTAGAACCCAAAATAAAAAAACTGACTCTAGCACGCATTCCTGTTTGATTATCTTGGGGAAATAAGTTTATTTTTTCGCAATTTGCGCCGCATTCAAGATTCTGTAAAAAATATGGTGCAGCTTCTTGATGATATTTTAACGATCAATCGTGCAGAAACAGGCAATTTAGAATTTAATCCCACACAGTTAGATTTAGAAAAATTTTGTCGTCAATTTGTTGAAGAAATTAGACTTAGTGATGGTTCTGAACATATCATTAATTTTGTTTGTGAAGGAAACAGATAACAAGCATATTTAGGG
>NZ_JAYGHC010000015.1:0-49000 GCF_034932285.1 Cronbergia sp. UHCC 0137 | reverse complement strand
TAGATGAAAAGTTATTACGTTCTATTTTAGGAAATCTGTTATCAAATGCTATTAAATATTCACCGGGAAATACTCAAGTTGATTTTTATCTCATCTTTGAGGAAAGGGTGTTTCCTAAATTATCGAGTCTGACGTGGTTGGTGAGCTTGCCGAACCACACCCTACAAGAGATAAAATCTATCATCCTTATCAATACCTTTGCCAATTTTCCAAATATAGGGCTGAAAACTAATAAAATCGTTACGATATCAATAGGGTTTCAGGGTTTTGGCAACAGTATTGCCTTATGTAATAGATTTTGTCAATGCGTAACTCCTATATTTTTATTTTATTTAATAAAGATAATTTTTATAAACTAATTTTCAGAAACATTTTTTCCTAAGAATTGATATGTTGAGGAGCTAATGGTAATAATAATCGACTAACAACTCGATGATCTGGTATTTGATATATTTGCAGTTCTCCTCCTAATTGCTTCATTAATTGCTGACAAATAAGTAGATGCAAACCTGGGGGTTGGTTGAGTTGCAAGTTGCGGAAATCATCGTCAATTGCACTTTTACCAAGGGCTGCTAATAGGGATGGTTCTATTATCCCATGATCGGTAATTGATAGTTCTAAAAAACGCCCACCTAAAGGACTACACCAAATATCAATTTTTGTACCAACGACAGAACGATCGCACGCAATCACCAATAATTCATGTATGACTAATTCAATTTTTACGATGTCTCCAGCGATCGCTACTTTAGGTTGATTATTGGTATTATTTACATCTGTCACCAAGGTCGAACGTGTTTGTGGTTCTTGGTCTTCCATAAATTGTTGTAAGCCATGAACACTGATCCATAGTTCTTTCTGCTTCATTAAGCTGTCTACTCGGTCGAGCGATCGCCTCAGTAAATTTGACACTGACATCGTTTCCCAGCTTACCTGCAACTGCCACTGTTCTTGTTTAATCATACTTGTGATCGAACCAATCGTATGATTCAATTGTCCTAACAGTAATTTGTAATGCATCCGCGTTAATTCTGTTGACGGAATCCCCAAATCATGAATTTTACCAAGTAAGGATTTAGCTAATCTTTGGGTTTCTGTCAAACGACCATGTTTGTACCAATTTAATTTTTTTATTTCTAGATTGCTAGACTGTAAACCGGGGATAATTGTTTGATGATGTCGCCACCAAGCTAATTGAGAAACTAAATTTTCTGTAGCATTGAGAATCGTTTCTGACCACATACGTTCTCCATAATCTACAAGCAAGATTATCCCTGTACATTGGTCTTCAGCATGACTACGCAAACCTATCACCACAACTTGAGAATTATCAGGTATTTTTAACCATTTTTTAGTTTCTGGTTGTAAATCACTTCCTTTCAAATATGAGTAACCATTTTTAGATAATGCTAACTGAATCAGTGGCTCTTTTTCAACATCGACAGATTGATCATCAACTGTTTTAAAGCAACTATCAGTTGTTACACCAGAGATAATTTTGGCTACACTTTGATCAACAGACCAAGAAAGCATCGTCACCAATGGACATTCCCATACAGATGCTATTTGTTTCAGAGCTTCTAATTCGGTTTTTTCTGGTTCAGCTTGGTTTAAGATTTTAAAATACTGCTGAAAAAGGCGAGAAAGTTTCTGTTGTTGCTGGCTACTAATCCCTAGCTGCCAATTGTGAACAATTACGCCAATATGTTGACTTAATACCCACAGGAGCTTTTTTTCTAGGTTTGTCCAAGAGTGTAGTTGTTCGTGGGTAATTACTAAAAGTAGTTCTGGATGATGTCCTTGAGTGCAGTTGCAAAGTAATAGCGATCGCCCGCCATTTTCTACAAATTGCGATCGCCAGTTTGATAACCGCAAATCCTTTTCCCAGTTTTCTATTTCAATAGCGTTAGTTGCTTTTTGCAAAGCTTTAATATCTATTTCCCCAAGTGGATCAATAGATAATGGCCAAGTTCGCTGATGACGAGTAGAACTTTGGTAAAGAACTTGATAAATATTTTGGTAAGAGTTATATTGAAATAATAAAAAGCGGTTGGCTGACAATCTTTCTAAAATATTAGTTGCACAACCATGTAAGGTTTCTTCTATATCCTGATGCTGATAAATAGTTTGGGCAACTTCATTCGTAAGTTGATGATCTTTTTGAATTTGGGCGATTGTGGTTTCCATGCTATCAATAGGAATCACCAAGGAGAGCAACCCAGCCGCACTTTGAACAAAGTTTTTATCTGTTTCTTTCCAAACTCGCCCTTCCCGACTTTCCACCGCCAAAAAGCCTAATAAATCTTTTTGCCAAATAATTGGTGCAGCTAAGAGCGATCGCATCCCCAACCGTTGTAACAATTTTCCATGGGAATTAGTTTTCAGTGAACTACTAGACTCACCCACCCAAACAACTTTATCCACTGTCAAAGCATAATAAAAATCACTCATTTCCTGAATAGTAATTCCTACCGATGCCTGAAGAAGATCCTCGCTGCGTCCTATATTCAGCATACAATTATTCATCCGACACCAAAAATGGCGTTTTTCTCGTTCTAACCAGTAAACCGTTGTTCGAGAAGGGGAAATAAACTGATGAGTAGCCCCTACCACTGCTTCTAGTCTGGTATTTAAGCTATTGAGAGAGCGTAAATTTTCCTGTAGTTGTAATAATAATTTAGTCGGAGACTCTAATTGTTTTTGCTGCCAATTTCTTTCTTTTTGAGACAGCATTAACCCTAGTTCACCCAGCACAATCACCAGTTTTCCCCTAGTATCCTCCGTTAGTGAGTAGTTTCTATGTGATGAACCTAACAATATCACGCCAAAACAATTATCTTTATAGCGGATTGGTAAAATTACTGTGCCTTGAATTTGCGATTTAGCAGCAATTATTTGCCATTCAGGGGCGCGGGGTTCATTTTGTAGATCTTCTACCTCTACAAAACAGTGTTGAATCACTACTTGTTCTAACAAATTTCCAGGGTTGAGAACAACGGATGCTTCTAAAATACCTTGATCTCCATCAGGAATGATACCACCTTTGCCATGTAAAGAGTGCTTTAGCTGGTCATAAAGGGCAACCCAAATTAACTGGTAATCAAATTGTTCTTGAATATAACCAATAGTAATTTGAATCAGCATATCCACATTATCTTCTTCTCGGAGGCTCTGGAGTAATCGCGCCAAAGAAAGGATTGCTTTTCCTGAATCTATAGGTTTTTCTAGTTGCCCCATTTTCTTATTGGTCAACATAACTTGTAGTAGTATATTTATGATGTCCAAGACAGCATCAGCTATCTTGACTTAAATGCGTTATTAATCATTTGGTAGACGTTAACTTAAATTGGATATTTATCAAGCCCTAGTTAGCCCAGTTTTATTCACTCTGGTAAAAGCCGATCCTGAGTGGTTACACCAGCAAACAATTCGTAGTCTTAAATGGCTTTCAGAAACGAGTGTTTATCCCCCTACTTCCTGGTTAAATCAATGCCTTCGACGATCATTATGTTTAAATGATCCACGTTTAGCACAAAATTTATTTGGTTTAAACTTTTCTAATCCTCTAGGCTTGGCTGCCGGTTTTGACAAAGATGGTGTTGCTGCTGGCGTTTGGTCTAATTTGGGGTTTGGTTTTGCAGAATTAGGTACTGTTACTTACCATCCCCAGCCAGGAAATCCACAGCCCCGCTTATTTCGTTTACCCTCAGATCAAGCTGCCCTCAACCGTATGGGTTTTAATAATTCCGGTGCGGAGGCAATGGCGACTAGATTAAAACTCTCTAAGCAAGAGTTAATTTTATCACCAGTTATACCTATAGGTTTAAATTTGGGTAAATCTAAGATAACACCGTTAGAAGCATCTGCACAGGATTATCTCAATAGTTTTCAATTACTCCAAGATTTGGGGGATTATTTTGTAGTTAATGTTTCTTCCCCGAATACACCGGGATTGCGATCGCTCCAGGATGGGGCTATGCTCAGTCAAATTTTGGACACATTACAACAAGCCAACGGATCACAAAAGCCAATTTTTGTGAAGATAGCACCGGATTTGAGTTGGGAAGCGATCTCTGACATTATAGCGATCGCTAAAACCTACAAACTCACAGGAATTATTGCCACCAACACCACCATCAGTCGGGAAGGATTGAAAACCCAAGTCATTGAAAAAACAGGAAAATCGCCCCAAGCAGAAGCCGGGGGAATTAGCGGTAGTCCCCTGCGCGATCGCTCTACAGAGGTAATTCGCTATATTTATCAGCAAACTCAAGGAGAAATCGTGATCATCGGCGTTGGTGGCATTTTTACCCCAGAGGATGCCTGGGAAAAAATTATTGCTGGTGCTAGTTTAATCCAAGTCTACACAGGCTGGATTTACCAAGGTCCAATGATGGTACGGCGAATTTTAACAGGTTTGCTAGTCAAACTCGCAGAAAACGGATTCACCTCCATTGGTCAAGCAGTAGGGTCAGCAACAAAAACTTAGACCTCTGCCTCCAAAGGGAAAAATTCCTTATTCCTGCGGGAATAGGACCAAGCCACCCCATCAGGATCACGAGCGCGACTCCACTCAGCAAAATCTGGATCATTGCGTCGTTTATAAACAGTGCTGGAATAAACATTTAGCCGCTTGGCCAATTCTGACTGAATCAGAGAGCCAAAAACTAACTGTTGTGCCAATGGTGGTTTTATTTCCTCATGGTTAAGATCAGGTAGTGATTCAGTAATCTCTTCTTCCTGTTCTGGACTTGAGGTGGGTGGCATCAAAAGTGATAGAGCCTTTTTAGAAGGTGATTGAACTTTGTCTTCTTTAACTGACTCACTACTATCCAGTATATCACCCAGAATACTACCAGTGATAAAGTAGTAACACTGATCCTCATTGTCAGAGTTCAGCATACTAGCACCAAATTCCGCCGCTTTACCATCTAAATAGCGTTTTGCCACTGTTCCAGACAAATTACCTTTAATGGACAAATCCATTGGTGTAATTTTGCCCTGATTTTCCCGAATTATCTGATGGAAAAGAGGGTTAACTTCCTGACACCACTTGTCCCATCTATATTGCTGCCAAAGATTGAAGCAAATAGCGATCGCTAAGAAAATCAGCCATATTTTCCAGGTAGAAACCAGGAAAATGATTACAAACGAGATTGGCAAAAGCAGAACGAGAAAGGCTTTCCCGTCGTATTGCATTAGTTTTCCACTCATGCTAATCATTGTTAAGTCTATTGTTGGGAAATAATATATTATCTTGGCAAAAATTATGACATCTTTTTGTATATTTTGGCAAATTTATGGCAAATTAATTGGCAAAAGCTTTTATTATTAGGCTTTGTACACCATATAAACTGTAATTTATCTATCCTGAGTTAGAACATTGGCAAAAATGTTTATGAGTCAGGAGGCAGGAGTCAGGAGGCAGGAGGCAGGAGGCAGGAGGCAGGAGGCAGGAGGCAGGAGGCAGGAGGAAGAATTGGAGAACAGTATTAAATCTGGTCAAGTGATAGGGTTTCCTGTTTCCTGTTCCCTGTTCCCTGTTCCCTGTTCCCTGTTCCCTGTTCCCTTAACCTGGGTGAGAACCGATAATTGAGCAACAATCAATAGATATTCGACATTGGAGGGATCGAACAAAGATGATCAGATCAGATTTGCGTATAAATCCCCTTGCTATTATGGCTGTAAATTTACTTAAATGATTCTAAGTAACCAAGATTAATTTTTTTTAGTTAAAGTAAATGTATCTTCTTCTGTTATATCATGTTACTGATTAATTTAAGTACAACGCTTTTATTTATTCAGCCCTCACTCCAATGTCAACGTTTTGAAATAAGAGTTAAATGAAAAACTTATACTTTTGTAAACTTTGCCTTGATTCACACCAAATTTGTAACGATATATTTCCTCCCACAGCTTACCAATACAGATACAATCGGACTCTTTTTGGGAGTCAAACACTATGATGTAAATTTGTTGTAAGCCCTTGGTAATGGGGTGAAGTATGATTAACTCTACCGGAGCTAATAGTCATTTTCATCTCACGAAATTCCTAGAGGCCATATCCCCTGATGTCTTCTGCCTCTGGCAAAATATTGATGATCCCCATAAAATGATCCCTATTGTTGATCAAAAAATCTATTGATGAGCATCAGCTTATATCCTTCCTGGTTCTATGCCATACCTCTTTAGGAGTAAACTTGACAATTAGAGAGTTTAAAATGTTGGTATTCAGGCAATTTTATTGGTAGATTTTGAAGACAGGGCGTATTTGTGAGAGTCGGAGGTACAAAAAGTTCAGTTTCCAGCATCTTAACTTTAA
This sequence comes from Cronbergia sp. UHCC 0137, assembly GCF_034932285.1. Lineage (NCBI taxonomy): Bacteria > Bacillati > Cyanobacteriota > Cyanophyceae > Nostocales > Nostocaceae > Cronbergia > Cronbergia sp. UHCC 0137. The sequence continues at coordinate 42,678 of NZ_JAYGHC010000015.1, read as the reverse complement.
TGTTTTAGCTAACTTTATCCTTGAAAGGAGGTAAGATCCAAGCTATACATTAATATCTAGTTTATAGATATTAGCAAGTTTGCCATTCAACAATTGCTATAATCTATTGTTCCCTCTAACATTCTTATCTATTATTTAGGTGTAAATTTCTATGGGTTCTACAATGAATCGTCTGTCTATTTTTGTAGATGGAAACAATATGTTCTATGCTCAACAAAAAAATGGCTGGTTTTTTGACCCACGGCGGGTCTTAGAATACTTCAAAAATGAGCAGTCAGAAACAACATTAATTAATGCTTTCTGGTACACTGGGTTAAAAGATCCACAAGATCAACGGGGTTTTAGAGACGCACTCATAAGTTTAGGATATACAGTACGGACTAAAATTCTTAAAGAATACTATGATGATTCCTCTGGCCGCTACTCGCAAAAGGCGAATTTAGATATTGAAATCGTTGTAGATATGTTTAATACAGTAGATCAGTATGACAGAGTTGTATTATTCAGTGGTGATGGGGATTTTGAAAGAGCGATCGAACTATTACGTTCCAAAAATACCCACATCACAGTAGTATCAACGGAAGGAATGATCGCCAGAGAGCTTCGTAATGCTACCGACAGATATATAGACTTGAACGATATTAGAGACCAAATAGAAAAAACTGATGCTTAGTTAGCTTCATAGTTATTCACAAATCTCAAACTAAAAAAAAGTAAAGTTCAAGGTATTTTAAAACCCCCAGTCAAAACTAAACAAGGTCAGATCAATGAGCAATCAAACAGATAAAATCATCATTTTTGATACTACCCTGAGAGACGGAGAACAGTGTCCAGGAGCGACTTTAAACATAGATGAAAAGCTAGTGATTGCCAAGCAACTAGCACGTCTGGGGGTGGATATTATTGAGGCAGGGTTTGCTTTTGCCAGTCCTGGAGATTTTGAGGCTGTGAAGAAAATTGCCGAAACAGTGGGGACAGAGGATGGCCCTGTGATTTGTAGTTTGGCAAGAGCGATTAAAGCAGATATTGAAGCGGCAGCAGAGGCATTAAAACCGGCAGTTCATGGCAGAATCCACACCTTTATTTCTACTTCGGATATTCATTTAGAGTATCAGTTGCGGAAGTCGCGGGCGGAAGTTTTAGCGATCGCTCAGGAAATGGTAGCCTATGCTAAGTCTTTCATGGACGATGTAGAATTTTCGCCAATGGATGCTGCCAGGACAGATCCAGAATTTTTGTATCAGGTTTTGGAAAGTGCGATCGCTGCCGGTGCAACAACAGTTAACATTCCTGATACAGTTGGTTACACTACCCCCAGCGAATTTGGGGCAATGATTAAGGGCATTACCGAAAACGTCCCCAACATCAACCAAGCGATTATTTCCGTCCACGGCCATAATGATTTAGGTTTAGCCGTTGCCAACTTCCTAGAAGCCGTCAAAAATGGTGCAAGGCAGTTAGAATGTACCATCAACGGCATTGGAGAAAGAGCCGGAAACGCTGCTTTAGAAGAATTGGTGATGGCATTGCACGTCCGACGACAATATTTCAATCCCTTTTTAGGGCGTTCTGTCGATTCGGAAGCACCCTTAACAAATATTGACACTCGGCAGATTTACAAAACTTCACGTTTGGTTTCCACTTTAACAGGAATGTTGGTACAACCAAACAAAGCCATTGTGGGAGCAAATGCCTTTGCCCACGAGTCAGGGATTCATCAAGATGGGGTGTTGAAAAACAAGCTCACTTATGAAATCATGGATGCCCAATTGATTGGTTTAACAGACAATCAAATCGTTTTGGGTAAACATTCCGGCAGACACGCTTTTGGTAATCGGTTGAAAGAATTGGGTTTTGAACTATCAGAAACCGAGTTAAATAAAGCCTTTGTTAAGTTTAAAGAAGTAGCGGATAAAAAGAAAGAGATATCTGATTGGGATTTAGAAGCGATCGTTAACGACGAAATTCAACAAACACCCGATTTATTCAGAGTAGAGTTAGTGCAGATTTCCTGCGGTAGCAATGCCAAACCCACCGCTACCGTTACTCTCCGCACCCCCGACGGTGAAGAATTAACTGATGCAGCTATTGGAACAGGTCCAGTAGATGCAGTTTATAAAGCCATCAACCGTGTCGTTAATGTACCTAACGAATTAATTGAATTTTCTGTACAATCTGTAACAGCAGGTATTGATGCTCTTGGGGAAGTAACCATCCGCTTACGTCATGAATCCCGTGTATTTTCAGGTCATGCAGCCAACACAGATATAATTGTGGCATCGGCTCAGGCTTACGTTAATGCACTGAATAGATTGTATGTCTCTTTACAACAAGAAGCAAAGGAAGAAGTAACAGCATAGAAGATGTAGAGACGAGAATCCCTACCCATGGAACGTCTCTACTTTTGAATTAATTCCAAAGCATGAGTTAATATTTCTGATTCTTGTACCATAGCTGCTAATTCTTCCGTTTCATAACGTCCCTCAAAGGCCTCAAACGCTGCTCTTTTCAGTGCTACTTGATATCCTTGTTGCAGAATTTCCATTAATTCCGTTTGATTTAAGTAAACACCACCAGATTTGCGACGTTTATTAATTTTGTTAATTTCCCGCACTGCATTTTCTATAGATATTTGCCAAGAACGAGTAGAACGTTTTTCAGCTTTTTGTTTGATTAAATGGATGAGTAGAATTACGCCATAACTATCAATTTTATTAATTTTTTCACTTAGGCTCATTTCTTCTAATTCATCCACTAATAGTAATGCTTCAGGAATTTTACCCTGTTCTAAAAGCTGCCTTAATTCAAGTAATTCTTCCATATAAGTTATAAAAAATGTAATTAGCAACCCCTATTTATTATAACTTTCAATTCATGACTAAACCTAAATTATTAAACTATATTTACGAGGACTAACATGAAAATCCGACAACTTGAACTTCAGAATTTTCGATGCTTTGAGCATAAAACATTTGAGTTTTCCGATCAATTTAACGTTTTTATTGGTGATAATGGTACTGGTAAAACAGCAATTCTCAAGGCACTATCCAATGGTGCAAGTTTTGTACTTTTATTTGTACGAGAGATTCCGGCGCGAGATTATCAAATTGATCAAGATGATATTCGCCATATTAAATATTACAAGAGTGAAATACCAACATTTGAGCGTCAATTTCCTTTTAAAGTTTCTTGTCAAGGTATTATTAATAATCATGAATCATCATGGCATATCCAGATGTTAAATGATAATGAACCAAGGTTTTCTCCATACAATGCTCAGTACATTTTTCAACAACTTGTTGATCAAGTCTCCAAAGGAGAAGATATTATTTTACCTTTGATTGCTTATTATGGAACTAATCGTTTATGGATGCCAGAAACAGAAAATGATATAAAAACTATTAAACCTGGGTCTAGACTACAAGGGTATATTGATTGTTTAAATCCAGTATCTAACCTAAGAGCATTATTAGAATGGCTGAAAACAATGGAAATAGCATCGCTACAAAGAGGACAAGTAATTAATTTATTAGATACAGTGAAAACTGTAATTATTAGTTGTATAGAAAACTGTCAGGAAGTAAAATATGATATTCTTGAAGATCAACTTATGGTAACTTTTGATAATAAAACCGAATTGCCGTTAAGAATGTTAAGTGATGGATTTCGGACAATGTTAACTATGGTTGCTGATATTGCCTATCGAGCAGCAGTTTTAAATCCTCAACTTGGTAGCGAAGCAGCTAAACTTACTCCTGGTATTGTACTTATTGATGAAATTGATTTACATCTACATCCAAAATGGCAACGCCGAGTAGTCGAAGATTTAAAAAGAACATTTCCTAACATTCAATTTTTTGCAACTACCCATTCACCATTTATTATTCAATCTTTAAGAGAGGGAGAACTGATTGATCTCAATAACCCCGATTTAATACCAGCAGCAGAATATGAAAACAAATATACGGAATATATCATGGAATATATCATGCACGTTCCTAATACAAATAGAAATGATCGACATCAACAGATGATGGAAACCGCAGAAAGATACTATCAAATGTTAGAAAATGCTAATAATTCATCTCCAGAAGAATTGGAAAACTTAAAAATAGAACTGGATGAATTAATAGAACCATATAGTGATGATGTTGCCTATCATGCTTTTTTAAAAATGAAGCGTTTAGCAAAATTAGGAGATTAATAATGCGTCCAGTTCAAAGAGGTAGTATACCAATTAATCCAAACACAGATCAAAAAGTTTCTTTCAGTAAATATCAAGATGCTAAAAAACAGATTGTCGAAAGAATAGGTCATTATTGCTGCTATTGCGAAAAACCAGTGACAAATGTTCGTGATGTGGAGCATATTTTACCCAAAGAGCATTATCCAAGACTACAAACTGTTTGGCATAATTTTTTTATTTCATGTAGAGTTTGTAATGATATTAAAGGACGTTCTCTTATCAGGAGAAAAAACTTTTATTGGGCTGATGTAGATAATACATTCCGAATTTTTGAATATCATCCTTTGAGCGCAGATGTAAAAGTAAATTCCTTGCTTTCTGATCCAGAAAGAGTAATAGCAAAAAACACACTAGATTTAATTGGTTTAGATAGAAAACCTGGACATCCTAAAATTACTCCAGCAGATGAGCGTTGGACAGAAAGACTTGTAGCTGTAGGAATAGCCCAAGAAGCATTTGCTGACTTACAAAATAATGATACTCCTGAAATGAGAAAACAAATTGTTCGTACTGCTCAAAGTCAGGGATTTTGGTCTATTTGGATGACAGTTTTTCAAAACGATGCTGATATGTTGAATCGCTTGATTAATGGTTTTCCTGGAACTTCTAAAACTTGCTTTGATGTGCAAGGAAAAGCTATTCCTCGTCCTAAAGGAAGATTATGAATATTCCCAACAATACCTCATTAAATGAAGTCCGCACAGCATTAAAACAAATCTGGGGATATGAAGATTTTCGTCCACCACAGGGAGAAATTGTCAATAGTTTATTATTACAAAAAGACGCATTAATTATTATGCCCACAGGCGGGGGAAAGTCGATTTGTTTTCAACTCCCTGCATTATTGAAAACAGGATTAACTTTGGTGGTTTCTCCCTTGGTAGCGTTAATGGAAAACCAAGTTGAAGAACTGCGTCAACGCAACCAAAAAGCTGCTCTTTTGCATAGTGAATTACCTTCACCTCAACGTCGTGCAACTTTGCAAGCTTTAGAAAAACAACAATTAAGATTATTATATTTATCACCTGAAACTTTATTAAGTCCACCAGTGTGGGAAAGATTAGTTCATCCCCAATTAAAAATTAATGGTTTAATATTAGATGAAGCGCATTGTTTAGTACAATGGGGTGATACTTTTCGTCCAGCTTATCGACGTTTGGGGGCTGTGCGTCCAGCATTAATAAAATCAAAACCACCGGGAACAAAAATTAGTATAGCTGCTTTTACTGCAACTGCTGATCCTTTAGCTCAAAAGATTATTTCTACAGTTTTACAATTACAACAACCAGAAAATTTTCGCCTCAATCCATACCGGGCAAATTTACATCCTATTGTGCGTATTGCTTGGACTCCAAAGGGTAGAAAACAACAATTATTAAAATTTATTCAAAATAGACCAAATCAAGCGGGATTAATTTATGTGCGTACCCGGCGAGATAGTGAAGATTTGGCGCAATGGTTAACAGAAAAGGGATATAATACTGCTAGTTATCATGCAGGTTTGGGTGCAACAGAACGCCGTGCGGTAGAAGCTAGTTGGTTAGGTGGAAAAATACCATTTGTTGTCTGTACCTGTGCTTTTGGAATGGGAATAAACAAGAGTGATGTCCGTTGGGTAATACATTTTCACGCACCACATTTACTATCTGAATATGTGCAAGAAATCGGACGCGCTGGGAGAGATGGAAAACCTGCGGAGGTGTTGACTTTGGTGAGTGAACCGACGGGTTGGTTAGATTCTGAAGATAAGCAAAGACAGGAGTTTTTTGAAAACCAAATGTTTAAGCATCAACAAAAAGCGCAGCAATTGGTGAAAAAATTACCACAACAGGGAGAAGTAATGGCTGTAACAAAACAATTTCCTGATGCAGCGATGTCGCTTTCTCTACTTCACAGTAATGGACAATTGCAATGGCTTGATCCTTTTCATTATTCTATTTCGTCAAAGTCGGGAAATCAGCCAGCAACACAATTACAAGCTGCTAAACAAATGAGAGAATATCTAACTACTAAAAAATGTCGTTGGCAATTTTTATTAAATGCTTTTGGTTTTGGGAAAGAAGCTGAAAATTGGCGTTGTGGACATTGCGATAATTGTCTTAAATAACGTCAGTTGCTCTTTTATATTACTTCTTTCTCCGCGTAAAATTATATATTTTCTTCCTTCTTCTTTTGCGTCTTTGCGGTTCATTTATTACAACCATTCAAGAGGTGAATCATGGTTCAAACCTTAACTAAACCAGTAACCTTTGACGAATTTATCCAATGGTATCCAGAGACAGGATTACGCTATGAATTACACAATGGAGTAATTATTGAAATGAACCCACCAGTAGGAGATCATGAGGAAATTATCGGATTTTTAATAGAAGAAATAGTTACGGAATATAAAAAACTCAAACTCCCCTATTTTATCCCTAAAGCAGCCTTAATTAAAACACCTAACGGTTTATCAACTTACTCACCTGATTTATTGTTATTAAATAGAAATAACTTAGTTAATGAACCTTTGTGGAAAAAAGAATCAACCATTACTCAAGCTGCTTCCGTTCCTTTAGTAATAGAAATTGTTAGCAGTAATTGGAAAACAGATTATTCGACTAAAGCTGATGAATATGAATCAATGGGTATTCCTGAATATTGGATAGTTGATTATGCTGCTTTCGGTGGTAAAAGGTTTATTGGTAATCCAAAACAACCCACTATCTCAGTTTATTATTTAATTGATGGGGAATATTTAGTTAATCAATTTAGAAATGATGATTTGATCATATCTCCACTATTTCCAGAATTAAAATTAACTGTTTCTCATATTTTACAAAAAATATAATTATGGTGCTGCAAAGAACAAAAAAATAGGAATGGTGTTGACCATCCCCATTAATTTTAGATTAAATTAAATTCAATTAAAAACCTTACAGTTGTGGTACAAACTGTGATTTTTCTGGTACTTCGGTGTACTCAGCGACAATCTGACGGAACTCTTCACCGTCAATGGTTTCTTTCTCAATGAGCAAATCTACTAAGCGATCGCTCACGCTACGATGATCGCGGATAATCTTCTTAGCATTCTCATAGCACTCCTCCACAATTTCCCGCACCTGTGCATCAATACGAGAAGCTATAGATTCAGAATACTCAGAACGTGTTGTCCAGTCACGACCCAGGAATACTTCTCCCTGTTGGCTTTCCAGTGACAAAGGCCCCAAGTTAGACATCCCAAACCTTGTTACCATCTGTCTCGCCATCCCTGACAACTGCTGTAAATCACCACCAGCGCCAGTTGTCACTTCTGCTGCACCGAAGATCACCTCTTCAGCCGCACGACCACCCAAAGCACCGGTAATTCTAGCCTTGAGTTGAGAACGGGTAATTAAACCTTGTTCTTCGTTGGGAGTAAACCAAGTTAAACCCTGTGCTTGTCCTCTAGGAATCAAAGTAACTTTTTGTACAGGATCATGGTCTTTCAGCAAAGTACCCACCAAAGCATGACCAATTTCATGGTAAGCAATCAAGCGTTTACTCTTACTGTCTACCAAAGGAGTTCCTTCCATCCCTGCAACTACCCGATCCACTGCATCATCTATTTCTAGGATGGTAATCGCCTCTTTCCGTCTTCTGGCGGTGAGAATAGCCGCTTCGTTGAGGAGGTTAGCTAAATCAGCACCGGTGAATCCTGGTGTGCGACGAGCAATAGTATCCAAAGAAACGCTAGGATCTAACTTCTTATTCCGGGCGTGAACTTGTAAAACTTCCAAACGTCCTTTAATATCGGGGGCATCGACAGTTACCTGTCTATCAAAACGACCGGGACGTAATAAAGCGGAATCCAATACATCAGGACGGTTGGTAGCAGCAATAATAATGATGCCAGTGTTACCTTCAAATCCATCCATTTCTGTTAGTAGTTGGTTGAGAGTTTGTTCTCTCTCATCGTTACCACCACCGATACCCGCACCCCGTTGTCTACCGACCGCATCAATTTCATCAATAAAGATGATACAAGGAGCGTTGTCTTTGGCTTTTTTGAACAAATCGCGGACACGGGACGCACCCACACCGACGAACATTTCTACAAACTCGGAACCGGAAATACTGAAGAAAGGTACACCAGCTTCACCAGCGATCGCTTTCGCCAATAAAGTCTTACCAGTTCCAGGCGGTCCAATCAATAACACACCTTTAGGAATCTTTGCACCCACAGCAGTAAATTTTTCCGGCTGTTTTAAGAAAGTGACAACTTCTTGCAGTTCTTCCTTCGCTTCTTCAATACCGGCGACATCATCAAACTTCACCCCGGTTTTCGCTTCCATTTGAAAACGAGCGCGGGATTTACCAAAATTCATTGCTTGACCAGGGCCACCGGGAAGGTTATTAGAACGACGGAACAAGAAAAACAAGCCAGTAATCAACAAAACTGGAAATAATAAGTTTCCTAATAATCCCCAGATTGCCCCATCATTCCGCATGGGGTGAGCATCAAAACTTACTTTATGTTCTTTGAGTTTATTGATCAATTCAGGGGCGTTAAATGGCAAATCTACCCGCCACCGTTGGACTCGGTTTTCGATATCTTGATCATTAGCTTCAATAATCGCAGTTCTACCACCATCATAAAGATCAACGTTGGTGACGCGATCGGCATCCAAATATTCTAAAAAGCGCCCATAAGTCATGCGGGTATTAGCTGCATTCTTACTCATATCGGTAGGATTGCCAGCAAAAGCACCTTGCCAGAAGAAAAAGCCAATTACCAATGCCAGCACTGACCAGAGTGCTACCACTCTCCAAGAGAATTTCATCTTTTATTTACCTCTAAATGTCAATATGACTCGACTTTTCAGATCAATTATGAAGTCAATGTTATGTTTCTTCATGCTTGATTGTCGGTAAGAGTCGGACAACGGATGTTTATAAATCCATTTTGTTTAATCTGAGCCATAGAGGTTTAACGCCTCTATGACGGATTCATGACGTTTATCAAGAATCTTAACTAAAGTTAACTTAATTCTAATACAAGAATGCTGCTCTTTGAAAGTAATCAAGCTTGAGAAGGATTTTAATTCTTCTTCCTGACTCCTAGCCCTACTTAACCTCTGTGATTTTTAAGGTGTAGGGTATGTACTTGCCCTGGTTGTAAGAACCAATCCAAATTTGATAAACTCCCCGCAGCCATTCACCCACAATACCAGGGTTTTTGCCGTCAAAGTCGTCGTTACACCAAGTACCACCGGGTCCTTTAACAATCATGATCGTATCCGCAGGACTTTCTACTTGCAGTTTTAGGTAGTCAAACTTACTACCTAATTCCAAGGTGTGATCTGGTGCTTCGTCTACAAATCCAGTACAAGCACCAGTTGGTCGTGTTTCCTTTGTTCCAGCTACTTGACTGCTGGGAACTGAACCCCCACTCATTCCCCTAACTATAAAAGGGTCTGGAGAAAACTTTTTGCTGATGGTAACATCTCCGAAAATTGCTGGTATTTCTTCTGCCATAGCAGTATCCATCACTGCTGTTATCCAGAGTGTACCTAGCATCAATGATAATCTGATTCCTCTAACAAGCGTTTTTGGTGGCATTGTAATTATATTCATTCCTCAGTGTTGTTCAAGACATGAATCTTACACCATAAGTTCCCAATGTTAGAGGAATTGACTATACGGTAAAATTAATCCAAGATCAAAGTAATTTATGATTTACGGAATATCTAACCGCAGAGAACGCAGAGGACACAGAGAAATAAGAGTTTGAGTGGTTTTTGCGTAAGTCCTATAATTTAAGAAGGCATTCGAGTAAGGAGGGATGAATGGAAGAATTAATAGCATTACGGGAATTATTACAAACAGGTAATTTATCTAGCGCCCTCTTGATGATTGATGAAATGGAAGAAATGAGCAAAAAGGATATTCTTAATCAAATTCGTAGTTACAGCATCATTTTACTTCTACATCTGATTAAACAAAAGGCTGAAAATCGAACCACCCGCTCTTGGGAAGTATCAATCCGTAACTCAACCTTAGAAATTCAGGACTTGAATGCTAGACCAAACTCCAAGGGAAATTATTTAAATAACCAAGAACTTCGAGAATCTTTAGACAGTGGTTTCCGTCAAGCAATTAACCAAGCCTCTTTGGAAGTTAATGAAGGTCGGTATGATGTCTGTGAACTTGAGAAAATAGTAGACAAACAAGAAATATGCGATCGCGCCATGATGATAATATCTTCCCAAAGAGACTTAGATTAAATTCAATAAGTCCTAATTACCTGCTATAATTCCCTGATGTAACCTTGGTCGATCTAAACCAATCTGATTCAGTAATAACCAAGATTGAATTAAGTCGGGTCCATGTACATCTCCTGTTAAAGCGGCTCGGAGCGATCGCATTACTACACCTTTCTTAACATTCTGCTCTTTCACCACTTGCTTAATGATGTTTTGGGCTGTTTCTGCTGTCAGTTCGGGCTGATTTTCCAATGCGGCAATTATCCCCTCAAGTGCTGCTGTGGAAGCTTCTTGCTTTAATTGTTGACTGCCTTCTTCACTAAATTCTACTGTATCTATAAAAAACAGTTTCGTCATCTCCACCGCATCCACCAACCGAGTTAAACTAGCAGCAACTAATGTCACTAACTCCTCTAACCAACCACGATCTCTGCCACCTGTAAACTCAAATCCAGCTTCTTCCCAGAATGGTATGAGTAAATCTGTCAGCTTATCAACAGGCATACTGTGGATATATTGACTATTTAACCAATCCAGTTTGTCCCAGTCAAACTTAGCCCCGGCTTTATTCACACGCTCAAAACCAAACCCCTGGGCTGCTGTTTCTAAGGTGAATATTTCTTGAGTTGAATCTGGCGGCGACCAACCCAACAAGGTCATATAATTGACCAAACCCTCCGCAGTAAAACCCATTTTCTGAAAGTCGGAAATAGAAGTTACTCCATCCCGTTTGGAAAGTTTACGCCCTTCTTGATTCAAAATTAAGGGTGTATGGGCAAATTCGGGAATTTTCGCCCCTAAAGCTTCATACAACAGAATTTGTTTGGCGGTGTTAGCGATGTGGTCTTCTCCGCGAATGACGTGGGAAATTTCCATATCAATGTCATCCACCACAACCACAAAGTTATACAGTGGTTGACCAACACCTTCTGTTGAAGCGCGGGCGATTACCATATCACCACCCAAATCACTACCACGCCAAGACATTTGACCCCTTACTAAGTCATTCCAGACAATTTCTCGACCGTCTTCGATTCTAAAACGGATTACAGAAGTCCGTCCTTGGGCTTCAAAAGCCGCTTGTTGTTCTGGGGTGAGGTTGCGGTGACGGTTATCGTAGCGGGGGGCTTCGTTTCTAGCTTTTTGAGCTTCTCTGAGTGCGTCTAATTCTGCGGATGTGGTGTAGCAACGATAGGCTAAACCTTGATCTAACAGTTGTTGTACTGCTTGACTATAAAGATGTAGCCGTTGGGATTGAAAAAATGGACCTTCATCCCAATTTAGCCCCAACCAGCGCAGTCCACTCAATATATTATCGGTGTATTCGGGGCGCGATCGCTCTAAATCTGTATCTTCAATTCGTAATATAAACTTACCGCCGTGGTGACGGGCAAACAAATAATTGAATACAGCCGTTCTCGCTGTACCAATATGTAAATTTCCAGTTGGACTTGGGGCAATGCGGACTCTGACGGTCACAGTTTACTCTCTCTCAAAGCAGAACTAATAGTTGATGCTAAATTATAGAATAAACATAACTCAGCACTTTAGAACGGGACTGACGGGGCTCGAACCCGCAACTTCCGCCGTGACAGGGCGGTGCTCTAACCAATTGAACTACAGTCCCTCAATCAGCATCTTTATTAGTATTGCCGACTTTTTTGTTTTTGTCAAGGCTTTTCTAGAAATTAATAATTTCCTTTGATTTCCCTTGGCTGCACAAATTTAACTATAACATAGAAATCTGGTTCTGTGAGTTAAGATGTTGTAACATTTGGGATTGAATGTCCTTATACTGCTGCTTCAACAACTTTTTACTCTCTACAGCTTGAGATGTCGGTGGTAGTTGCCGACTCTGTTTAATCCAGGTTTGTAAATTTTGTTGTTGTACTGGATTAATGTTACTACGGAGAATGTTAACGCAATTGTGGGGTTCTTCCAGGGTAAAGAAATTTAAAAAGTAATACTCGGTTGCAGCTAAAGTAGATACCAAGCTAAGATTTTGGGGATTTTGCATATCTAAATAGCACGGTAGCCATTTGGGGCTATGTTCTCGGTTATAAAGTAATGTTACCCACAGCAGCATCGGATGCGGTTTGGCAATAAAAATAAATTGGTTGTAACGGGTGCTATGGGAACGATTAGTGATTTCGATCTGTGGTAACATCAGCCACAGAGAAACCACGGAAGAGTTGCTGGTATTGATCAATTGAGGAAAAACTATTTCCTGTATTGGTTTATTTGCAGGCCAAACAAGTTGGGAAAAGGTTTTAACTATTGTTTGGGGTAATTTAGAGATAGCTGGATTTTGTAAATTTGCCGGCAAACTCTGGGGAGATTGTTGAATTTTGTTTAAAACTTGCAATATTTCTCCTATGTTTTGGGGACGCTGTTCTGGTTTTTTCGCCAAACAGGTCATAATTAAATCATTTAACTGCTGGGGTAGTTTTAAGTGGGGAGCAAGATCAGCGATCGCTCTTGGTGGCTCAAATTGATGTACTCTATACCAAGCACCAAAGTAGTCTGTTTCTGGCTGCCACGGTTTTTTACCTGTCAACATTTCAAACATCACAACACCCAGACTATATATATCCGAACGACTGTCTAATTCTCCTCCCTCCAGTTGTTCAGGAGAACAGTAGGGCAGAGTTCCATGAAATCCTTTAGTGGTAATTACTGAAGAAGAATTGATAAATTTGGCAATACCAAAGTCTAATATCTTAGCTAATTCTCCTAAAATAGGGTCGGGAATTACAATAATATTCGCCGGTTTAATATCTCTGTGAATTAATGGGTGGATTTTGTTGTCAATATTAATACCTTGGTGAGCGCACTGCAAGCCTAAGCAAATCTGCCGTGTCAGGTTAAAAAACTTGTCACTAGGCATAGGAATCAGTTTCTTTAAACTCTTACCAGATAGATATTCCATCACATAGAATGGTTTACCGCTTTCACTCAAACCGTAGTCATAAACCCAGACAATATGGATGCTAATTTTACTCAGTGCTGCACTCAAAAGAGCTTCACGGGTAAAGTTTTTTTGTCTACTAGAGTCCAAAACTGATTGGGATAAAAACTTGATTGCCACTTGTGTACCCCCTAGCAAAATATCTTCTGCTAGAAAAACTTCTCCCATGCCACCTTTGCCAATTAATTGTTTAAGTTGATACCGATTGGCAAGTAACTCCTGACCTGTGGGAGATGCAAATGGGCTTGTGTTCACTTTGGCAACCTCATATATAACAGGGAACAGGGAACAGGGAACAGCGGTTCGGCTACGCTCACCGACCATGAACAGGGAACAGGGAAAAAGGTACAACGTCTGCGTCTTAGGCAGTGATCAAGTTTTTAGACAGGTTGATTACTATTCCTGTGTATGTAAAATATTATCTATAAAATGTTAACTTATGGCAAGTAAAAATAAATGTGGGAGTTGAATAAGATGACGGGGATTAAAATCCAAGGTGTAGCTTAATCTGTCAGCTAAAGCCGCACTCAGTTGACCCTAAAACACTTTTTTAAATAATTGAGCTATCCAATATTTTACACCAACTAGGTCTTTATTTTGAGATGCTGCAACTTTTTTCAATATTTCTACTTTGGATTTTTCATATTCTGCTTTTAGGTTAAATTTTGACTGCTTGCTAGAAATTAGTGTTGTATTTACTTTCTGACTAGACTTCACATAAACACCAAGCTGTTCATTTTGGTTAGGAGTCAAACTGATAGTAATTACATGACTACAGCTAGTAGGTTCTTCTATACTAAAAAATAGCAGGTGATAATAACCTTTGGTGGCTAAGGTATCCAATATTTCCTTGTCTTTAAGTTCTTTAATATCCAAGTAATAAGATAACCATCTAGTTAGGGAAAATTGATCATCATATAGAAGTGTTACCCATAATACCATGGGGTAAATTTCTACTTGACTCATTATAAATTCTGTGTTATTCTTACCCTGTTTAGCAATTAATTTATTAATTTCTGCCTTCGGTAACATCGCCCAAAAAGTTGGTATGTTACCTTGGATTGTATATAATAACTTGGGAAACCCAATAAGTGAAACAGGTTTATTTTTCGGCCAAATTTTTCGTAAACATTCTTTTTCAGATAAGGTTTTTAAAGGTTCTACATTAACTAACGAGGTAGATGTCACTTTATTGCTATTACTTCCCAGAGAACTTTGTTCAAATTCGGTTTTGATACTTGCCAAATCATTGATTATTGCACTGATACTCTGAGGTCTTTCATTCACATCTTTGGCTAAACAATGTAGAACTAATTTTTGTAATTGCGGAGGAATTTCTACTTGGTGATTGACTTGGGAAAACTCCGGTGGGGCTTGAAAGCGGTGCATTTGATACCATGCACCAAAGGAATTATTTTTTGCCCAAAATGGATGTTTTCCTGTGAGCATTTCAAACATCAATACTCCCAAACTATAAATATCAGAGCGTACATCTAAAAGTTTACGTCCTTCTATATGTTCTGGAGAACAGTATGGTAAACTAGCTATAAAGTAGTCATTCATTGTTACGCCACTGCGTTCTATAATAAATTTAGCGACACCAAAATCAAGAATTTTCACTATCTCTAATATTTTGCTATTTTCATGAATAAATATATTTTCAGGTTTAATATTACTATGTATAACAGGATAGTTTTGACCTTTGATGCTCACACCTTGGTGAGCGCAATGTAGTCCTAAACAAATCTGTTGGCTGATTTCTAAAAATTTGGAAATTTGTAAAGGTTGATTTCTAAGTATCTGTTTGAGATTTTTACCTTCCAGATATTCCATTACATAAAAAAGTACCTTTTCATCAGTAATACCGTAACTTAAAACCCGGACAATGTTTTTACTTTTTCTACCCAATTGAGCAGCAATAGAAATTTCTTGGCCAAAACGTTGGGATATATTTTGATTTATCAGGTGTAAGTTGATAATTTTTAATGCGACTGTTATTCCACCTTTGCCAATATCTTCGGCTAAGTAAACACTACCTATTCCACCTTGACCAATTAATTTTTTAATTAAATAACGATTGTTTAATAATTTTCCCAGGTAATTATCTGGTTCTGATTTTTGGTTATTCATATTCTAAATTATAGGGCATTTGTGACTACTTGAATATATGATTTACACACCGTACAAAATACAGATGATATGTATGAAGTAAATTGTCTGGTTTCAGGCTTTGGGAATGCTATATTAGTGGGGTGCTAGTATGTTAATTTTGTGTGTTTTTGGAGGGATTGTCCCGAAAATTATTGGTGTTACCGTAGTTTACACCGAAAACACCTGTTTCAGGCACTTTCTCATAAAAATATGGCGACACATTTTATGCATAAAGTCTTATGGGATAAGGGATTCAGAATTAACACACTACTGCGGTGCGTCAGATAGAAAAAATCTGTTGTTTGCTAAATTATCGGGTCTGACGCACCCTACAAGAGATAAAAATAGATTGTGTCAATGCGTAACTCCTAAAATAGTAAGATGAAATCTATTTTACCTAATTAATGGTAAATTTCTAATTCGGCGCAATAATCTATAAAATGGTGATTCTAGTTGTATTTTTACTTTAAAAGCGAGAATTTGGGTTGTTTGTAGTTGATTAAAGTTGTTGTCACTAATCAGAATTAATGATTGTTTACCGTCAGGTAATTTTGGACCAAAGGTTAAACCTTCAATATTATCTAAAGGTACATCTAAAGTTCGCAAATCTAAAAGTAATTTCTTTTTTACTGGTTTAATTTGTTTGTGACTAATGGCGGAAATACTTTTGATATTGTGGATATCATCAGCATTTTCTAGAGAAAAATGAAATAGAAAAATAGCAAATCCAATGCCTGTAAAAGACCTTTCTATACTAAGAAAATTTCCTTTATTATCAAGAGCGAGTATATCTGGTAATCCACTAGCAAATCTACCAGTAATATTAAATAGGGATGTTACGGGTTCTGTTTGGTAGAGAAATTCTTTTTCTGGCTGCTTAGTTAAGAGGTTATATTGTAAAATCCGGCAGGAACTACCAATACCAGTTTTAGCTACTGTACCATCTTGAACTAGGGCGTTTTCATTGGCTGTAAATAGATATTTTTCATTAGGTGTAATGGTGAGACTTTCAAAGGCTAAGTTATCACGAATACCCTGAGTACCATTTTGATTTGGTAAAAATTTATCTGGTATGGGTAATGTTGTGATTTCTTGTCCAGAAGCTAGGGAAAATTCTTTGATAAAAGGATTAATTGATCTTTTAACATCTCCTTCAGAACTAATAAACAAGGTTTGTTTACTACTATAAGCAATACCTTCTGTATCGGTGCTTCTAGTGGGAAAGGGTCGATTATTTTCATTTAATAATGTTGTTACTTTCATGGGAACAACGCTATCTTTAGTTAAATTACCTTTACTAAGGTCAATTTTTAAGGTGTAAAAACGAGGATCTGCTTTTTCTCCTCTGTCGTCAGAGATAGCATAATAGAGGTCGTTTTTGTTGTCGTAGGTGATTCCAGATAATCCACCTATTTCGGTTTTTTGATACGTTAAACCGGTGGGTAAAAGGGTTTGTCCAATAAATTCTATATTACTAACAGATGCAATGGCAAAATTGTTTAATAATAAACTGATGATAATCGCTAGAATGATTAAGAAAATACTTAGGGGTGGTCGAGAAAGTTTTTTGATTAATCCCATGAGTAAATTTATGTATTGGTAAGTATAAACATTGTATAAATATATATTTATACAAATGCCGCGTTTATAGATTTTGGAAAAAGTTGGATAGCCAATCTTTAACTTTGCGGGTGGCGCGACAGTCATCTTCATTGTAGCTTTGAATGGCTTCTATTAAGGTACGATCGCCTGTTGCTAACCATTCATTATACCAGTAAATACATTTAGCACCACTGACTTCTTTTTCACGCCACTCAAATTGTAACCAACGAGCGATCGCTTTCAAGGCATAACTTTCTATTGGTAAGACAACACTTTGAGTTAATTGTTCATAAATATCTACAAACCGATTTAGTACAGGCTGGACGGAGGAGTATGGTGTGCGGTAAAATTTGCCCAATCTTTTAACTGTATCAAATTCATACACACAAAAATGATAGATTGGAGCTTGGGGATATTCCCAAACTAAATCCAGAAATTGCTGCCAAATTAGTCCCTCATCTGCTGGTGTTTCTGCTAAAAATGAATAGAACTTTTCTGTGTTAGCAAGTCTATCAACAACCAAAACCCCTAAGAGATAATTTAAATTTAAATCTGGCTGGGCTTCAATATCAAAGTATAATTCTATTGGGGCTGTAAAGCTGAGATTTTTTGGAGGTTGGCTTTGGGGTAAAATTAACGGCTGTTTGTTTAATACTGATTTGGCTTGCAAAATTAACTTAGATGCGACGCTGCGATCAAAGCCAACCAAATTTTCTAAGGTGCTAGAATTACTATCTGCTAGTGCTTCTAGGGTGGTAATAGAGATATTTTGCAGTTGATCGTAACGAATGGGTGACACACCGGGCAAGAGTGAGAGATGTTTCTGTGATTGGGCGATCGCATAACAATGACTATACCAGTGGCAAAGATTACATTTTTGTCGAGAAATAAATACTTCTGGCGGTTCTGGTGACTCGACCGTTTGCATAAATTCCGCTAAAATATCTAACATCTGTGGTGTCCATTTTTCTAAATCCACCACATAGGATGCGTCTTTGTTTCGCAAGATTAGCCAAGCTTCATCAGGTGTCACTTCCTGCACCATTCCTAAAAGTTGTGCATGAAAGGCGGCAACAACTTGATATTCTTGTTTAGGACGTTTTCCTAGTTGAATATCTAAGGGAATATAAACCCAATTACCAAAACGCGATTTTCCTGGATGTTTGACGAGCAAATCTGGACGACTTAGCAAGGTATATCTTTCATTGTAAGTGCCTAATAACACTCCCCGATGAATATACTCTACCCCCTCTTCCATCAATTTTATTGTAGCTTCGACTCCTGCGTGCCAGTTTTTTGGGGGATAATCTGGTTGGTGATAAACCAAATCTTGCATCACATTTTGACGATGGGCGGTTTTTTCCTGTTGCAATTGTAGCAGCAACTCATTCGGAATATCTCGCTGGTGATAGTCACCATGAGTATCTAAATAAGGTCGTCGCTTACAGCGTTGATATTGGAGTAGGAGTTCAGCATTGATTAGCATCCATTTAAGTTAACAATATTTCTGGGGGTTCGGCCATGTTTTGAGCAATTGCTGGAGAAATCAGTTTTTTGGATTAATGTACTCACTGTGGGATAATCAGATAATTATGGAAGTTTTTTTGGTTAAGTTTTAATTTATAGTGTTCTAAATAATATGTTGCATCGCCATCGCGCACAGTTTCCTGCTTTAACTAATAAGACTTATTTTAATTATGGTGGACAAGGACCCATGGCTCAAGGGGCTATGGATGCTATTACTTTAGCACAAGCTAGGATTCAGGATTTGGGTCCCTTTGGGGCTGAGGCTTATAGCTGGATAACTCCCCAAATTCAAGCTGCTAGGGGGGCGATCGCCTCTGTGTTAAATGTCCCCAGTGATACAATTACTCTCACGGATAATGTCACCGTTGGCTGTAATATTGGAATGTGGGGGATAGATTGGCACTCAGGTGATCATCTGCTGCTTTCTGACTGTGAACACCCTGGCATAATTGCTACTGCCCAAGAAATTCGACGGCGGTTTGGGGTGGAAGTTACTACTTGTCCCCTAATGGCAACTTTGAATGATGGCGACCCTGTAGATATTATTGCCCAACACTTGCGCCCTAATACTCGCCTTGTGGTTGTCAGTCACATTTTTTGGAATACAGGTCAGGTTTTGCCACTTGACAAAATTGTAGAATTATGCAGGAATAATAATTCTTTGCTGCTAGTAGATGCGGCTCAATCGGTTGGGGTTCTACCTTTAAATTTAACAGAATTGGGGGTAGATGTCTATGCTTTTACGGGTCACAAGTGGTTATGTGGCGCTGCGGGTGCTGGTGGGTTATATGTACGGACGGAAGTACGGGAGAAATTGAATCCCACTTTTATTGGCTTGAATGCGATAATTACGGATAATCAAGGGCAGCCAGAGAGTTGGCGACCAGATGGGAGAAGATACGAAGTGTCTACTGTAGCTATTCCATTGTATGTGGGTTTAACGGAAGCGATCGCTATTCATAATCATTGGGGAACAGCAAGCGATCGTTATCAGCAAATATGTAACAATGCTAAGTATCTGTGGCAGAATTTAACTCAATTAGCTAATATCAAATGTTTAAAAAATTCCCCACCTGAAAGTGGTTTAGTTTCTTTTCAGTTTACCAACGGTCAACCAAGTTCTAAGTTGGTGCAGTTTCTAGAATCACAAAAAATCTTAACTCGGACAATTGCTAATCCTAATTGTATTCGGGTTAGTGTTCATTATTTAACGTTACAAGCAGAAATTGACCATTTGATAGAGGCAATTGATAGTTTTTCTCAAATTTAATCCAACACGGTTCAGTTAAGCCCGAAACTTTTTTCTTTAAACGTTCGCGTAGCGTGCCGTAGGCATACCACAGAGGCACAGAGAACACAGAGAAAATAGAAGAATGAATTTTTAACTGAACTATATTGTGTTTTAATCCTGCAAATCCTTTAATCCTGGACATCCTAATATGGCTACGCCACGCTGCGCTATCAGACGTTTTCCCTTTTTTTTAAAATCGAATAAATCATAGTCATTTCTTGCTTTCCACGTAGCTGTAACTGCTTTACTTTTTCGGTATGAAAATGGTGCTTGATTAGATGAAATGTAGTTTCACTAATTAAGATGTTATGAGGGTTATGATTTTTGGTATTCTTGTTGAGTTGTTCTAAACGAGCCGCAATATTTACAGCATCTCCCAATACCGAATAATTTAACCGTTCAGATCCGCCAATACTGCCAGCAACTACTAAACCCGTATGAATGCCAATACCAATTCTAATGGTGGGTTGACCTAACTGTTTTAATTCCTGATTTAAAAGGATTAATTTCTCTTGCATAGCAATAGCCGCAGAGACAGCATCAATGGCATCTTGCTGAATTTGTTCTGGACGGGTGTGGGGAAAAGGAATGCCAAAAACTGCCATAATTGCATCCCCAATATATTTATCAATTACTCCATGATGGCTTTGAATACATTCAGCCATTGCCCCCAGGTAAGCGTTTAACCAGTTGAGTAATTCTCTTGGTTTCATTTCTTCAGAAATGGCGGTAAAGCTACGAATATCAGCAAATAAAACGGTTGCTACCATTTCTTTGGCATCTAATTGACCGTTCTGAAAAATCTCTTGCCGATGTTGCCAAATTAATACTGCTGTTTCTTGGGAAACGTGACGGGCAAACAAATTCATTAATTGTTGTTTTTCTTTTTCTTCCTGCCACTGTAGAGTCAATCCAGCTAAGAAAATAGTACCGATAGGGGAAGCAATAGGCAACCAAAAATTAAAGTTAGTTAAGGCTAAAACTGATAAACTAAACCAAATAATCGGCTGTAAACCTAATAGAAATATTCGGGTATGAAATCGCCAGGGAACTAACATTAGACTGGAACTGATGCCGATACAAAATAATAGTATCAATTCAAATTGTTTTGGTAAACGTTGCAGGAGTCGTTGATTGAGGAGATTATCAATGATAGCTGCATGGAGATATACACCAGATGTTGGTGGTGTTTGTTCAAATGGAGTTTTTAAAGGATCATGTGTGCCGGTGGCTGTTAAACCGACGAGGACAATTTTGTTTTTAAGTTTGGTGATATCTACTTTTTTTTGTACAACATCGACAAAGGAATAGGTGGGGATTCCCTGATTTCCCTGAGTTGAGTTAATCCAGTTAATCCAGACTGATTGTGTTGTTATTCCCGATTTAGGAGGTGGCAGAGAAATTAGAGATTTACTGGAATTGGTGGTATCTGCGGTAAAAGTTTGTTGTTGACTATTGTTGTATGCTGTCAATAATTGAATACTGAGGGAGGGGACTTGATTGATATAGAGAGAAAATTGACGGGTAACTCCATCAAGATCGGCGTTTTTAACTATGTGGCCTGTAGTTGTGACACGATCTAAAATTGGGACGGGACGTAAGGTTTGATTTTGCCAACCAGGGGCGATCGCTAATACAATATTTCCATTAATTGCCATAGCTTCAGCCAGTGCTGGGTCATGAATGGTAGGCTCAATAAATAGGATATCAAATCCAATGACTGCGGGGGGAGAAGGTTCTAAAGTTGTTAATAATTGAGTATAGCGATCGCGCGATAATGGAAACTGACCATACTGTTTTAATGTAGCATCATCAATCGCAATCACGGCTATCCGGGAATCCCAACTAGAATGAGATAGAGAATTGCCGACATTAAACAATAAATTAAATCCTAACAACTCCAGAGAATACCAAGCCCCTACTTGCCATAATCCCATCGAAAACAGTGCGGTCAATACCCCAGGAAACAGTAAATTATTCTCTAAAATAGTACGTTTCAAATATTTACTAATATCTCCCCTGGCTGTAAGCTTCATACTTCTTTCTTTGCGTCTTCGCGGTTGATTAAAAAGGTGAATCAAGTGCAAGGAATAAGCGTTGAAACTACCAAAAACCCATCACTTGACCATATTTAAGATTATTCTTCTCTTCTTCTAATTATTTCTCCTGACTCCTGACTCCTGACTCCTGACTCCTGACTTCTAGCCCTAACCAAAAGACTTTTTCCGCAAGTCCTAATTAGCCGACGATTGTGCTTCTTGGTAAATAATTTCCTGAAATTGGATTACATCCTTTTGAGGATCAGCAAGACCAACCTTAACAGATAATTGTTCACCCAAACTCACAGAACGACGGAAAGACATCGGTAACTGTAAACCTAAATCCTCCAACAAAATCAAAGCTAAATTACTATCTTCCCGCAACCACATTAAAACAGTGATATTCCAAACTTGATGGGGATGACGACGCAAATATTCTAAAGCATAATATCTATTAGTTTGTCGTTCCACCATTGTTAACTCCTGGGTAGTAGAACTAACAGTCATCATTACTTCTTTGAGTTGTTCAGCAGAAAATGGCAACCCTTCGCCCCGCAAGTGGGCTTTAAGTTGAAAATGGGTGAGTAAATCACTGTAACGACGAATAGGTGAAGTCGCTTGAGTATAAGTATTTAAACCCAACCCAGCATGACGTACCGGAGTAATACTCATTTCACTTTTCGGCATACAACGACGCATAGCACAAGAACGGACAAAACCGGCTGGTAATAACAGCAACTCTTCATCCGTCGGTAATTCTGGTTGGGGTTGACCGCGAAATGGTAGGGGAATATTATGGGTTTGACCGTAACGCGCCGCCACTTCACCAGCGAGAATCATCATTTCTGCTACCAACTGGCGAGAGGAAGAGTCATCTAAAATATCAATACTGATTTCATCATTTTTGACTTTAATCATTGCCTCTGGCATATTGATACTGATTGCTCCTTGAGTATAACGCCAAGTTTTGCGTTTTTTTGCCCAAAGAGCGATCGCTGCAATTTCTGGTTCAGCCTCTACCCCCAATTCCAACATCTCATCTACATCTTCATAGGTGAGGCGATAGGTAGGCTTAATTAAACTGGGATGAATACAATAATCTTCCACCGCCCCTGTATCATCTAAAATTACCCCAAAACTCAAAGCGCAACAAATTTTACCCTGTACCAAACTCATCGGACCTGTCGCCAATACCTCTGGAAACATGGGAATCATTCCCGTCGGTAAATAAACTGTACTACCCCGCTTTCTGGCTTCTAAGTCTAATTCATCTTCTGGAATTAACCACCGTGTCGGGTCAGCAATATGTACCCATAGTCTTTCCCTTCCATCTGGCATTAATTCCCAACTTACACCATCATCTATTTCGGTCGTACTTTCATCGTCAACGGTGTAAACCTTGAGATGAGATAAATCTAGACGATTGGGATCTAAATCGGTTGGGGGAAAATCCAAACTTTGTTGCGCCACTTCTAACACCTTGTTGGGGAACTGAACCGGAATTGCAGAACGACGCAGGAACAGGTTTTCATGGGGACTCCACCAACCCAAGTCGATCAACAGTTGAAAAGCTGCCTGGGGGGTAGCAGGCCGTCCCAGCATATTCATAGTTTCTAACACTGAGGCGCTTGGTGGATAGGAACGAGCCAAAGAATCGTAATTTAATCCTACCCTCACAATATCTGCCAACAGCACTGCATATTTTTCTATTGCTTCTAACCTTTGGCGGTCTTGTCGCTGCCATTCTACCGGTTCACCCTGGAGAGACTGTTCTACACGGGCTAAAAATTCCTGATGTCCCTTAGCTTTTTGTGTTTCTACTTCCAGTTGGTGTTTCCGTTCTCCTACCTGGGCAATGGTACGGGGTTCATAGCCATCCCCTTTTTGTTTGAAGTAAAGTTTATCATCTGATAACAAACAATGGGCAGCGTAACACTGGGGTGGTTCTGATTCCGAAAACAGTAGATTGGCCATTTCCTTTGGCGTTACTGCTTCCCCATCTTCCACCAGTATTTCCCAAGCCACCTCCAAACTAGATGGATCTAGGTAAGGTTTAACTTGTTCTAAAAATTTGGGTATATCTGAAAATTTGTAAATCTGTCCGTTAACTGTATAAGTAATTTGTCGAGGCGCGAGGCTGTGGGACTGACTACGTTCATCCACCACAAACCAACGGGTCTTTCCATCTGGACGGTCTACTACCCCCAGACGGCGATCGCCTTGAACCCTAAATTCAACTAGCGTCCCCTTCTCCACAACTCTCGCTATAAATAATAATGAACTGTTTAATTAAATACTTTTGATTTAAAAGTGAGAGATACAGGTGAGAGCAAAAGATATTTTCATGATCACTTACTCTTAACTCCTGCACGGGTTTAGCATTGCTAAACCCCTACCCCTATACTCCCAACTCTTTTTAGCCTTCTGCATTAATGAAGGGTAACAAAGCCACAATCCGGGAGCGTTTAATTGCTAATGTTAATTCCCTTTGTTGCTGACAAGTTAAGCCAGTAATCCGCCGGGGTAGGATCTTACCACGTTCTGTGACAAATTTCCGCAATAAATCAACATCTTTATAATCAATTGGTTCTCCTGGCTTAATTGGCGACAGGCGACGACGGTAATAGCTCATTTTTACTTAATTTCCTTGTGAACAGTGTGTTTATTACAGTGGGTACAGAACTTTTTCAGTTCTAGACGGTTGGTGGTGTTCCGACGGTTCTTAGTGCTTGTGTAGCGAGAAACGCCAGAGGATCGCTTGTCTGAGTTTGTTCGACACTCGGTGCATTCTAGTGTCACTATTATACGGGCACCTTTACTCTTAGCCATAATCTTACAAACAATAAAGCCTGGAGAGATTTAACACAAATAACTATTATCTCACATCCCACCGCAATTTTTCAACTATTCTCTTAATTTTTAAATTGAGGGAGTAGCCACGCCGGGACGAGACTATAATAGTTCTACTATACCGATCATGGAGAGCTTGCCGCATCTGAATTATCTGATAAGGCAGCACACTATTAATTGCTAGGGGAATTAGTAGTAGTATAGCAGTGGGGTTGGTAATTATCTTGGCCTAACTCAGGATCAATTTGTGCGTTGTGCGATCGCCCTAAATTCATGCTACTGTTTGATGTGTATATTGACACATTTTCCGATATTCTACTTAATGCTGTGATGATTAGTGTTTTTCTCTTCATCCTAAAACTTCTTAATTGTCTGAATCAGGATAACCAAGATTAGAGGATTTACAGGATTTTTTATCATGTTTATCTGGAAATGTTTTGGATTTTGAGGATTAGTGTTTTTCTCTTCATCCTGAACATCCTTAAATCCTGGACATCCTGATTCAGACAGTAGAGTGTCTTAGGGAAGCATAACGCACCTAAATTGATTAAATTTAATCTCATGAATTAAAAAGTTTTATCCCATAAATAAATTTTTTTTGATATTTGTAAACTATAATTTTTCTAATTATTTCTTGCAGCCTATAAAAATTCATTATCCATACAATATGATGGGAATAAAACGCTAATTTATATTTTATATTTGTTACTTTCGGTAAATTGGTTAGACTATCAGAAATAGAAAAATCCAGATCCTTCATCATGTTTATTACAATTTCATTGGCACTGATTGTATATACATTTTTCCCTCTTTTTAAAGCATCTTCACATGATTTATAAAATAATAATTTTCCTAATCCCATACCTCTAAACTCTTCAAATACAAATAACGCTGCTATTTTATTCCAGTCCTGATGAAAGT
This sequence comes from Cronbergia sp. UHCC 0137, assembly GCF_034932285.1. Classification (NCBI taxonomy): domain Bacteria; kingdom Bacillati; phylum Cyanobacteriota; class Cyanophyceae; order Nostocales; family Nostocaceae; genus Cronbergia; species Cronbergia sp. UHCC 0137. The sequence goes on along the minus strand of NZ_JAYGHC010000015.1, from coordinate 16,859 downwards.
CATAATTTAAACATACTCCAGCAATATTGCCATTTTCGTCTTCAGCTACGATGATATGATCTGCCCTTATCCATTCTATTAATGAATAACCCATAATATTAGGTGTTAATTTTATCTTTCTAACAACTAACTCTGCTTCAGATTTCGTGATTTTTCTGTTAGATATTCTGAACATACTTAAAATTTAAACCTTAGGTAGACTATTTGACCAAAACATATTATACATATTATCTGGAAAAAAATATTTGATATTAAAATTCTCTTCAATAAACTAAAAACACTATATTTATTCTCAATTTCATTTAAATTAACGTTGAGATCAAATAATATTCCCATCGTCTCTGCTAATTTTCTTTGATATGCCAATAATCCCCATAAGATTAGCGAAATAGCTGGGGTTAGAAAACCGAATAGACAAAATAATTGCGTCCAAAGATATCCACTATTGGACAATGTACTTCTACTCAAAGTTCCATTAAAATAAATTAGGATTAAAATTCCTAAAAATAAATTAATAGGACGTTTGATTTTTTCAGCAAAGTCCCAATAAATTTGTTTTAATTGTTGGATAATTTGATCTTTATCAGCCAAGGTTATTTTATTTTTTATTTCAGTAAGATAGTTATTATATCGTCGATTTTTTTTACTGAGTTTGTTGCAATCTTCTATAACTACGTGTATGCTTAATCCTGATAAAGGAATACCAACAATAATAAAGTTTATAAAAGCATAAGGGAAATACCAAAGATAGGGTAGTAGATATTGCCGAAAATACTCATTAGCAGTTACTTGATTATTTGCTAACAGTTGTTGTGGACCGTACCATAAATGATGAAACAGCAACATGAGGGAAATTACAAATGTAAAAACATAAGTTACTCTGCGTCTCAAAAAGAATTTTTTCTCTTGAATAAACTCAATAGCTTCTTCACTAAATTCAAAACCAATCACATACACTTCTAATATTAATAAAAAACAAATGCGAATACATTCAAGTATAGCTCCGATACTATTACTATTATATGCTTGATTCCAAGGTTTACTTTCAACAACTATGTATGAAAAACCTAGCGATATTAAACTGATGACACCCAGGAGAATTGCTAAGGGAACTAACCTAGTATAGGTTAAAATTTTGGGAGTTTTTAGTTCAGAATCGTCATTTAATACAGGTGTTAAAGAAGCTAAGTTTTTTTTAATCCAATCTTGGTTAAATACATTCTCATAGATTTTATTATAAACTTTTATTCTACCTTGCTGCTTAACTACTAAACCTGATAAGCGTAATGCCATTTGTTCGGGATCATCATTAGCATCAATATACCCATTTTGTAAAATTTGATGATAAAGCTTCAGACGTTTATAGGCTAGTGTATTATCTACAAGTAAGCGATTTTTAATTGTTCTTAGGTGTTCTGGATCATCATAAAATTCCCAATTTTGAATGATGTGATTGTGAATTAATATATGGATATTTGGTTTTCGGGTTTCTACTTTCTCAACAATTAGCTTGCATAATTTCTGGGTGAGAAATGGTTGTCCCCCAGTCCAATCTAATATCTCTTGTAAAACTATTTCGGGAGCATCTACTTTCTGGATTAATCCTTTAGTTAAGGATTGTTGAGCTTCTGCCAAGGTAAATCCAGATAATTCAATGGTTTTACCAATATTAAAAGGTATTTTATTTTTATCTTTCAAATCTGATGGTGTTACTACGCCCAGCAGACAAAATGTAATTCGTTTATATTCTATTTTTTCTGCCTGCTTATTATAGCAAGCACGGATAAATTCTAAAAATTCGTCTTTGGTTTCTCTGTTGATTAAATTATCAATTTCATCTATAAAAATCACAAAATTATCAGATGTTTTTATTAGGAGGAACTTTTCAATAAACTGACTCAATTTTTGTAATGGGGATAAAAATTTATGTTGTTCCCACCAAGGATAGAAAGTAGATACATCATTTAAAAATCCAGACCACAGTTCAAAAATAATTCCTGCATAAAAGCTTTCGGCAGAAGAGTCAGAACTACCGATGGTTGTCATGTCAATAGATGTGCATCTTATACCTTCTTCTTCCAATCTTTTTCTTGTTTGGACTCGTAAACTAGATTTTCCCATTTGTCGGGAATTAAAGACACAACAAAAATCTCCGTTTTTTAAACTTTCATATAGTTCTTTATCTGCTTGTCGTTTTACATAACTAGGATGATCTGAGGCTAAACTACCGCCAACTTTGTAATAATTAAAAGGTAATTTAAATAATATATCATGTTTCATAAATTAAGATTTAAATAATTTTGAATAGTTTAATCGCTCAGACGTTCTTGAAAATACTTTCGGTACAACTCGCAGCGTGATATGACTTGATTACTCTGCCACTTGATTAATCCCATGCTATGTAACTGATACCCTAATATTGAGTCTAGTAGCACTGCTTCTGTTGTGCTAATAACTTGTCTGAAAGCTGCGGCTAATTTTTCATTTTCTCGGAGGATTCCTAAGTGTCGGCGTAAATGTTGGCTATAAATTCCGTTATCGCTGGTAGCATCTTGTAATAATTGTTGTAAGTTTACCCATTGTCCTGGGATTGGTTGAGCTAGGTGATAAAGTGCTAACCGTACTAGATATGGATGTCCTCCTAGCATAGCCATAAGTTGCTGTACTAAATCATTGTTCCAATCAAGTTGATGTCGCTGTGCTAAATCTTGGACTTGGGAGGGGGTAAATTCTGTTAATTCTATGGATTCCCCGACATTAAATGGCGAATGATTAATGTCTAATGGTCCATAATCTTCGGTACAGTGTACTATTACCAGTCGCAGTTGTTTCCAGATATCTCGATTGTTGGCTTCTTCGTGACAAGTTCGTAGTAGTCCAAAAAAGCCTTGAGCTACTTGTGGGTAGTTGAAAACTCGGTCTACTTCATCACAAGCCAAGACTAAAGGGGTGTATATTTGCGGAAATATATAGTCTTGCAAGTAGGTTTTACAGCTAATTATACTACCGATAGGCTGTTTCCAAAATTCATGGATGCGATCGCTCACATTTAGTTCTAGGCTGATGTAAGCACAAAACCAGCGCAAAAAGTTATCTAAGTTACCAAAGTTTACTTCATCCACATCCTGGAGATTCAAACGTACTGTTTTATAGTCATAGTTACGAGACTGGGCAAGGATTCTGTCGAGTAGGGAAGTTTTGCCCATTTGCCTTGGTGCTTTAATGCGGATGAGCGCGGCTGGTTGGGCGATCGCATCATAACACAAGGATTCTATAGTATAACGCAGAGATGCCGCGGAGTAACGCTCTATATAAAGAGGAGAATCTAGCGGTACTGGATTATATGGCAATTCTAGCTTGTTGGTAGGAGGTAATCCTTCTGGTAATTTGTGCTGTTTTTTTACCCGATTTAGGGCTTGACGAAAATTACTTTTACTGACAGGTTCACCGATAATCTCTGTCAGCTTTTTCCATAATTTAGCACCAATATCATTTTGAATGTATGTACTAGCTAAATTTAGTTCTGTTGCAATATCTTCATACTTTTTTCCCTCCCAACTACCTTTTAGTACCTTAACTTCTAAATCTGTCAGGTACTTTTTAGTAGATTGAAAAACAATTGCATCAACAAATTCTTTAATCTCCTCCCAAGCAATTTTCTCATCGGATTTCATAGGTAATTTAACAAAACAAGTATGTACGATTTTACCATAATTTGAAATAGTACACTCCCAATTCCTTAAAAAATTGAGGTTCTCAGTTGCTCAATTTAGGCTCTAATCATTGTCCCACAGCCTTTTTACCCCACCCCCTAACCCCCTCAAGAGGGGCTACGGTGTACAAACAAGTGATCTGATCCCCCTAAATCCCCCTTTTTAAGGAGGACTTTAAGAAAATTTCCCCCCCTTACTTTTCCCTACTTTTTCGTGTTTTAGACTGAAAAAATTTATATTCACCTCAAAAATTCCCTACTTTTTCGTGTTTGGATTTTAGAAAATTCCCGACATAATAACAAAAAGACAAGAAATTTCCAAGGCGGAGAAATTTTCCTCGCTTCTTCTTGATTAAGCTGCAAATTAATTTAACTGGAGAAACGAGCTATGATATCTGTTTTATTAATTATTGAATCTGATCCCAATGAAGATGAAGATGAGGATGACGATCCAACTGTTCCACCTAATTGACAGCAGGATATGAATTAAACGCAGATGGACGCAGATAAACACAGATAAATTTGTGGCTATATCAGATTCTCGACTTTTTTATAAGTTGGGAATCTCACAATTTTTTAAATTTTGCTTATTGACATTTCTCATAGCATTCAATTTCCAAACTTCTAATTCTGGTAACTTCCACCGCACTCTATTTAATTGTTGATCATGAGAGTAAAATTCCAGATAGTGTTGCCATGACAATATAGCTCCTTGCTTATCTCCTTGCGCTTCTTGGACTTGGGCTAATAAACCATAAGCAGGAGCATAATCTATTTCTAATTCCAGAGAGATACTTAAATGTTGCTTTGCTTGTGCATATAAATTTTGTTGAAAATATGCCCAGCCAAGATTTTTATGTAATGCGGCTTTGACTGTGTTATCTTTCACTCTTGATAAAATTGGCTCAATCAATTCTATCGCTTCAGCGTTACGTCCTTGCAAAATTTCTAACCGAGCTAGATTATTAATCGCCGCATCACTAGCCCGATTTTGATATTGCATCGCAATTTTATAATGTCCACAAGCCTGATTCCAGTTATCTAGTTTTTCATAAGTTGCACCCAAGTTATAGTGAGCCGAACCAAAATCTGGTTTCAATTCCACTGCAATTTTTAGATAAGACAGTGCTTTATTAAAATCACTATTTAAGTAGTGTTGATAGCCAATTTTGTTAAGTGCTTTAGACATTTGTTTCTTCTCCTGTTCGTTGAAATTAACCCGTGTCAGAAATTTAGTAAATTCCTCATTTATGGGTTGATGTGTTGATAGAAGTTGTAAAATGAACTCGGAAATATTGGTGTCATCTGTCTCTTCATCTGTTGATTGATGGGTAATATGGGGTTGATGCTCACCGAATAAGTCAGGTTTGTATTTAGCAACAAGTGTCACTAACTCTGAGCGTTTGTAGCGACGACTATCAGAATGTTCACTATTCAACCCAAATTCTTGACATATTCTTTCAATAAATTTTCTGACACTAGGCTCGCCAATATTCATTGCTGCTGCGATTTCTGCGTCTGTCTCGCCAGCCAGTATCCTTTGCAATACCTCTTTCCGTCGGTTTGTCAGTTTCTCAAATATCACCTCGAATTGTTGTTGGTTCATGTTTTACTGTTACCAGCTTAATGTTTTATTCACATTTGTGACTATCTTAATAAATTTCACCCTTATCTCCCTCTGTAATTAGACCGATGTAAATAGCACCGAGTGTTGAAAGCCTGATTCAGTAATGCTTCTAGCATATAATTCGGCAAACCAAGTCAAAATGAGCAGTTTAAAGTTGTTTTACTTTAGTTAACAGTATTTATATTTGTATGTATTTATATTACATCTATCAATTGTAAATTGACAGCTATAATTTTTGATGTCACAGTTGTGAGTATAAGGTCGAGTCACGAATCGCTTATTTTGTCGGGACATTCAGGTTAACTAAACATAGTTATCGAACAAGGAGTGTAGTCACTATGAATTTACAATCAAAGCCTTATAAAGCTATAAGTTCGTCTAATATATTAATGTTTTTCTTCTTTGTTAGTCCAATGCTACTAACATTTTTCAGTTTTCCATCAAAGGCCAATGCTTGGTTTGAAGTTTGTAATCGCTCTGGTCAGAAGCAATATGTGGCTTTTGCTTACAGAGATGTAGGAGATGGACGATATGGCGGAGGAGATAATGGTTGGACTTCAGAAGGATGGTGGAATTTAGAATCAGGTCAATGTTCTCAAATCTATCCTCATGAATTAACAAGAAGAGGACAATATTATTACTTATATTCAGTAGGTGAAGACGGAACTGTGACAAGTAGCGGAGATAGACAATTTTGTACCCTAAAAAGAAGATTCACAGTTAGACGAGCAGATCAACGATGTAGTTATAAATTTAAGGGATTTTATGAAGTAGATAGAGGTGGTAATCGGAATTTAACTATCAATATCAAAGATTAATTAATCTTAGGTAGAGATATTTATGCGATCGCACTTTTGAAATAAGCACAGATTTATTGATGCTTTGAAAGCAATTTATAAACACTAAGGAATTTAAGGAATTGATCATGCGTAAGTTCAATGTTGTGAAGGCTTTAATAGTTACTTGTTTTGTCGTTTCTTCTGCACCAGCGCAAGCCCAAACTCGCACAGCAATGGCAGAATCATTCGCTTACTTGGCTAATGCAGGTTTGGTTATTGGAGGTGAATCTCCTATGGACTCACAAATTCTAATAAATTGGGCTAATAGCACAAATACTCGTGAAGTCAAGAATGTAATGCTAAAACTAATTCAAGCTTCTCAAAGTAAGTTTTCATCGGCTAGTAGTGATAATGCTTGCCAAGCCTATGCGTATTTAAAAAATACACGTTACAGGCTATTTGAAGGTCGTACAGAAGATCATTCTAGCCTAGTAAATACCTGTTTAAATATGGATGAACCTACATATCGGCAACAAATTGATAAAGATTTATCTGATCTTTTTGGTTCACTGAGCTAATTGATCAATTTATCAAAGACCTAACTCACAGCGATCGCTCCCTCAAATTATCGTTATAACTCAGAGCGATCGCTATTTTGAAATAAGCTGAGTTTTTCCTGCGATCGCTATTTTGAAATAGATAAAAAGTACGTGCGATCGCTTTCCATAATCACCAAATTTTTCATTACTATTAATAATACAAAACTACATGAAAACTAAACTCTTTCTTGGAACTATTTTTGCTTGTACTGTAGGATTGAACACTACACAAGTTATTGCAGCACCATCTAATCCAGAGAATCCCAAGACTTTTACAGAATGGTGTAAGCAAAAATCAACTTTGCCACAACAGACTAAACATACTGTGGAAGTATTGTTACAAAAAGCTGGTACTCAAGATTGCGATCGGGCTAATCAAAGTTTAACTAACTTGGATTCGCTCGACATCTCTCAAAATAAAATAAGCGACCTAAAACCATTATCTGGTTTAACTAAGTTAAATGAACTATACCTTAGTGAAAATAAAATAAGCGACCTAAAACCATTATCTGGTTTAACTAAGTTACATAAACTATACCTTTATGAAAATCAAATAAGCGATTTAAAACCATTATCTAGTCTAATTAACTTGGATTTGCTCATTCTATGGAATAATCAAATAAGCGACCTAAAACCATTATTTGGTTTAACTAAGTTACATGAACTATCCCTGGGTGGAAATAAAATAAGCGACCTAAAACCATTATATAGTTTAACTAAATTACATAAACTATGGCTTGAAGAAAATCAAATAAGCGATATTAAACCGCTATCTAGTTTAACTAAGTTAAATTGGCTATCCCTTGAAAAAAATCAAATAAGCGATTTAAAACCATTATCTAGTTTGACTAACTTGGCTTTTCTCCGAGTCCGTCAAAATCAAATAAGCGATATTCAACCACTATCTGGTTTAACTAATCTACTTGATCTCTGGCTACAGGAAAATCAAATAAGCGATATTCAACCACTATCTGGTTTAACTAATTTAGGTACGCTAGTCCTTAACAAAAATCAAATAGGCGATTTAAAACCACTATCTGGATTAACTAAGTTAATGATACTTGATCTTGGGGAAAATCAAATCAGCGATATTAAACCACTATCTAGATTAACTAACTTAGGTACACTAACCCTTCATGAAAATCAAATAAGCGATATTCAACCACTATCTGGTTTAACTAATTTACAGTCGCTCTGGTTATTTGAAAATAAAATAAGTGATATTAAACCACTATCTGGATTAAGTGATTTAAGTCATCTCTGGTTGTGGGAAAATCAAATAAGCGATATTCAACCACTATCTGGTTTAACTAAGTTAACTAGAATATGGATAAAAAATAATCCTATCAAGAATAAAATTTGCCCAGTAAAACCAGAGTCTGTATGCATTTTTTAGTTTGCTTACTAAGCTGGATATTTTGACTGAATTGTTATTTTCCAATAGGATATGTGCGATTTCAACGTTCAAATACAGATACAACATCAAATCTCTATGTTCACCTATTTTTTGGCAAAGGCATTGTTTATGAAAAAATTTCTTGGCAACTTTCTATTTTTAGGTTTGAGTGTAGCTACTCTAACAGTACCACTTATCGCTCAACCAAGCTGGGGACAATCTCAAGTTTCTCAGAATCAACAAGCAGAACAGTTGATAAATAAAGGAAAACAACAAGTACAACAGCAACAATATCAACAAGCAATACAAACATTTCAGGAAGTTCTGGGCATTGCACGAGAAGTTAAAGATCAAAGACTCGAAGCAGATACACTAACTCGTATTGGTGATGCTTACTCAAATTTGAAAGAAAAACGAAAGGCATTAGACTTTTATAATCAAGCTTTACGCATTTATGAGGCAGTGGGGAACAAAAACGGTCAAGCTACCACACTAAATAACATTGGTGTTATTACCTACGGCTTCCGAGAAGAGCAGGAAGCATTGCTTTTGTATAACCAAGCTCTCCTTCTTTATCAAGCAGAAAATAACCAAAGTGGTGAAGCTACAGTCTTGAATAATATTGGTCAAATCTACTCCGATTTAGGAGAAAATGCAAAAGCATCTGATTTTTATAATCAAGCGCGTGATCTCAGACAAATAGTTAGAGAAAAAAAACAACTAGTTAGAGAAAAAAGTGATGAACCTTTACCTTTCTCTATTTCTGGAGCTTCTTCTTCCGGTCCAATATCAGGAAGTTTTATAATAAAAGATTTAAACAAGGACAAAATTATAGATAAATCTGAAGTTTCAGATTTTAATTTGAGCTTTAATAATCAAGAGATGAAAATTTCATGCGGCTTTTCAGATTTAACTAAATTTGAACTTGATGATTCTCAAGATCATCTTCGTAAATTAACGTTAAAAGGAGGTGAAGTAGGTGCATCTTTACTTAATTTAAATATAAATTGTAAAAACAAAAATGCAGAAATTGATTTATCTGGATCAGAGTTAAAAATCAAAACCACTATTAAAAACAATCAATCTCGAAACACACAAAATAATAACTCAACAGAAGTAGGATTTAATATTTCACTTGGTACATCTTCTACGAGAACTGAATATACAACACGAATATTAGCTCTAAAAATTAAATCAATGCTAGAAGAAGCGCAAGCCCAAACCCACACAGCACTTGCAGAATCTTATGCTTACTGGATTAATGCAGGTTTGATTATTAGAGGCATATCTCCCAGGGACTTACAAACCCTAATAAATTGGGCTAATAGCAAAAATACTATTGAAGTCAAGAATGAAATGATAAGACAAATTCCAATTTCTGGAGATTATTTTTCATCGGCTAGTAATGATAAGGTTTGCGAAGCTTACGCATATTTAAAAAATATACGTTTCAAGTTACTTGAAAGTCGCTCAGAAGATCATTCTAGGTTAATAAACACCTGTTTAAGTATGGATGAAGCTACATATCGACAACAAATTGACGAAGATAGATCTGATATTTTACTTTGGCTTTTGTTCTCTGTCCACGCAAATAACTGAGCTAATTAATCAAGCTAGAGAAGCCTTTTGAAAAGTCTCTCATCATGTATCAAACCATCTCAGATCCCTTCTGGGGGCATCAAAGTCCCCTTTTTCAAGGGGGATTTAGGGGGATCTAGAAATATTAAATACCACAAGAAAAAGTTTATGGCTACGCCACGCAAGCTATCAAACAAACTTTTAGACTAAATAAAAATTACAGAAACATGGAGTAGATAAAAATCATGAAAATACAGATAATGCGTTGCTTCACTCTATTCTGGGGAGCATTAAGTCTTGCAATTCTACAAAACTTATATTTATTTATTCAGAATACACCTATTGTAACTGCACAAAACATCCCAGAGGCGCAATGTATCACTAATCCCTTTGGGGAACAGCGTTGCGGTTATAACTGTGTTCAGAATCCTTTTGGAGGGATGGCTTGTGCAGATTGGCCTGGAGGTAAATGTAACGTTAATGCTTTTGGAAGTATTACTTGTGGGCCTGAAGCACCACCAAACTGGACATCATTATATCAAAATAACCAGCAAGCAATAAATAACTGTAGTCAAATTCAAAATGTTCGTCAGTTGGCTCAACAGGAATCATTAAATTTAAATACTTCTAGTTTGAATGCCCTAGAATCAAAATACTGTAATAAAGCTATTAGCAATAGCTCAACAACAAACAGTCAGGGATTAACAATTTGCAATAAAACAAACGAATCAGCATATACTGCAATTGGGTATGCAAAAAATAAGCAATGGTATGCTGAAGGCTGGTGGAACATAGCACCAGGAAAGTGTGCTAAACTTTATGCCGATACCCTGAAATATCGTTATTACTACGTTCATGCTTCTTCAGAAAACTTGGTATGGAAGGGTAGTGCAAAATTTTGTGTAAGTAGCCAAGCATTTAGACTTGCAAATAGTGAAACTTGTGAGATAAAAAGCGAAGGATTCAGAAGAATAGATACAGGCAATTCTAAGGGGTTTACTTATAACTTAAATAGATAACATTCACTTTTAGTATAAGTAAATGGACAGAATTAATTACAAATGAATTTCTAGACTGGATAAGGGTTTAGCATTGCTAAACCCCTACACATCTGGGTTTTTTGTAATTTTGTAAAAGTCCATATCCCAACCGTTTTTAGTATAAAAGCAAATGCACATCAATATATTTCTAAGAAAACAAAAATTAGCCAAAAATATGCGATCGCTCTAATTAACAATGCCTCTGAAAGAATTGATGGTAAAATTAGTCCACAAGGGCTAAAAGTTTATTTATACTTGAAAAGGCCATAACTTACCTTCAAGCACAAGCTCAAATTGTAATCTTGAGAAGTATAAGATGCGATCGCGTACCCACCCATCGGAGGTATCGTCTAGAGCGGTTACTCAGAATAAATGTAGTCTATCTGATGACTAATTTGATCAACTTGCTCCAAAATGGCTGTAAGCTAATCAACATTTAAGGCATTAAGTTTCAAGTATCAATGGTCAACTCAACTCTGATCACCACGCTCTATGTCAACCCCATCACCGGAAATGATCGTTATCTTGGTTCTCGGTTAAACCCCTTAAAAACTATTACTCAGGCAATCAAAGTTACCAGTGGGGCAATTATTCAGTTAGCACCAGGAACTTATAGTGTTGCTAGTGGTGAAATATTCCCCTTGGTGATTCCATCAGGAATGCTGGTGGTAGGTAACGAAGGTAATAAAGGACAGGACATTGTGATTTCTGGCAGTGGAGAATATCAAAGTCCTAGTTTTGGTATGCAAAATATAGCTTTGCTGTTGCTAGGTGATGCTAGTATTTTAGGTGTAACGGTGACAAATTCTATATCTAAGGGTACGGGAATTTGGATTGAATCCACATCACCGACCTTAGCTAATAATACTTTGAGCAAATGTGGAAGAGAGGGAATATTTATTACTGGTAATGCTAAACCTGCCATTGTAGATAATTTGTTCACTCACAATCGTGCTAGTGGGTTAATGATGGCACGGAATAGCAAGGGTGAGGTCTTGCGGAATATTTTTGAGAATAACTCTTTAGGGATTGCAATTAGTGATTTTGCTGCTCCTTTGGTCGCTAATAATAAATTACTAGCAAATGGTACAGCGATCGCTCTTTCACGCTACGCTAAACCTGTACTACGGCGTAATCTAATCACCAAAAACACCCAAGCTGGGTTATCAATCACTGGTAACGCCGTCCCAAATTTAGGTCATCCTCAAGATCCAGCTAACAATATTTTCCGTGACCAGGGAGGATTGGATCTAAAAAATTCCACATCCCAAAAAATTATTTCTGTTGGTAATCAGTTAAATCCTAGTCAAGTTACCGGATTAATAGATTTTATTGCTGCTACCGCCGAAACACCCAGTCAAGTAGGAATTAATACCAGTTTTTCTGATTTAGATGGACATTGGGCGGCGGTTTTTGTCGAAGCTTTGACCAGTAAAGGGATAATTAGCGGTTTTCCTGATGGGACTTTTCAACCTGCAACCCCTATTACCCGCGCTCAGTATGCAGCTTTGATTGCTAAGACTTTTCAGTTACCTGCAACCAATTTTGATAGTAAATTCACAGATGTAAAACCAGATTTTTGGGCAGCTTCAGCTATTACTATTGCCGCCAATATGGGCTTTCTCAAAGGCTTTCCTGATGGAACATTTCGACCGGGACAAAATTTAACTAAAGTCCAAGCATTGGTATCAATTGCCAACGGATTGAAATTTACTGGCAGTAATCCCAATGTTCTCACATTGTATAGCGATCGCGCTCAAATTCCCAGTTATGCCACCAATGCCGTTGCCGTTGCCACTCAAAAACTATTGGTAGTCAACTATCCCCAACCAGAACTCCTAGAACCACTACGGGATATTACTAGGGCTGAGGTAGCAGCAGTTATTTATCAAGCATTAGTAGCCAGAGGAGAAGAAGAAGCGATCGCCTCCCCTTACATTGTTAAACCTGATACTGATATGCCCTCCTTTACCGACTTAGTAGGACACTGGGCAGAACCATTTATTAGGGCGTTGGTGAGTATGAATTTAACTCAAGGCTTTGCTGATGGCAGTTACAAACCAGATCAAGTCATGACTCGCGGACAATATGCAGCCTTAGTCACAGCCGCCTTTCATCCCCAACCTAAACGTCCCGCGATCAAATTTACCGATGTAGCCAAAGATTATTGGGCAGCCAACGCCATCGAAATAGCAGCTAGTGGGGGTTTCGTGGGTGGATTTAGCGATCGCACCTTTCGACCAGAACAAAATGTCCAAAGACTACACGTAATTGTTTCCTTGGTGAACGGACTTGGACTATCAGCCACCAATCAACCAAATCGGCTCAAATATATAGATAATCAGACTATACCAGAATATGCCAAAAGTGCGATCGCTACCGCCACAGCCCAAAAAATAATTGTCAATTACCCCGATCCCCAACTGCTTGCACCCACTAGAGAAGCCACAAGAGCCGAAGTAGCCGCAATGGTCTATCAAGCCCTAGTTGCTATCCAACGCACTAAATCCATTAATTCCCCCTATATTTTCAGGTGATTTAATCGACATTAATAGGAGTTACCCATTGACAAAATCTATTAGACATCTCCGGTAAAGATTGTAAGTCCAAAAATCCCTACATGAGGAACGTCTGTTTAGGGATTATCAATTCTATCTCTTGTAGGGTGTGGTTCGGGAAGCTCACCAACCACGTCAGACCCAATAATTGAGCATCTAACAGACTTTCTCTATCTGACGCACCACACTAATATGGGATTCCAGTCATAATCACCTTAATTGCTTATTTGTATCCCCCATACCTCAGCCCATTGATGAAGAGGATATTCTGTAGGGTTTAAGGTATGGGGTGTGGAGGGTTTACTACACTACAAGAACTGCGGGGAAGGTCTTTATCACGGATATTCTGTAGGGTTTAAGGTATGGGGTGTGGAGGGTAGAGGTACATTGTCAATAATATGTGGTTATTATTGTTTGCAGAACAGGAATTGACAAGTAGAATGGAAAACACTGCCAGCCAAATTGGCAACTTGTGAGAAAATGCTCATGTAGCTAAAAAAACGCTCGGCTAGATGCGATAGGTAAAATATCTATACCTGTTGCTTGGAACTAAAAACCCATGCTAATAACAGCCATAAACTCCCCAGCTGCCTTGGCAGCGAACTTATTAACTCACTATAGTTTTGATCTCAATGGGTACAATGCCAATGAGTTAATTAACTCTTGGCAATCCGAATACCCAATTAATTGGTTACACTTGGCAGTGATTGAAGCTTTGTATCAAGGACGCTATAAAGCCGTCTCTGTACAACATATCCTGATTTCATGGTTACGACGGGAAAAGGCAGTTTACCATTTTAACATGGAATTTGAACGCTTAATTTGCAGCAAATTTCCACAACGCCTAACCCCTTCTTTACCAGTGCTACCACCAGCCAAGACAGATAATTCTATTGAAAAAACCATCAATTCTCAACCATTACTGACTCCCGTGGGTAATAATTATCGAGCCAGTGATACAATCCATAAACAAGAATCGCGGTCTTCTTCAGTAACGGCAGGGGTTTTAGCATCTCCCTCTTTTGAACTTAGTAAAGAGGCTACCAAACACCAGCCAATTAAGAATACAGTAGCCAAAGTCAAATTTCAGGAAAATTCGCCAATTCCAGCGCCACCACCGAAAATACTACCAGAGACTACCAATCATCGTCCCATAGATAAATTTATCCCCCAAAAGAGCGATCGCTCTGAGTTATTCACATCCAAACTCAAAGCCATGACTGCTGAACAGCCTGAATTTGCTCTCTAAAGGGCGCTTGCTGTTTCTACTTTGTGGATGGTGATGTTAGGTGGTGCAGCCAGAACGATTAAATAAAGTTCAAGAAGTTTCACCTATTCTGGCAAAAAATGTACGCCCTAAAAGAAGAATTTCGAGACATATTTGAATCTACTAAACCTTGGGTTGAAAACAAGATTCAAGTAGGATTCCTATATATTTTATGAATTAAAGATCGCATTAAAGGAGTAAAAGAGGATGACAGAAAATACACAGTTAATTATTGCCGAAGAAGTTCATAAATGGTATGGTAAATTTCATGCTCTCCGGGGTGCGAGTTTAACAGTCAATCGGGGAGAAGTAGTAGTTTTAATGGGTCCTTCCGGGTCGGGAAAATCTACCTTTATTCGTACCTTTAACGGATTAGAAGATTATCAAAAAGGTAAAATTACCATTGATGGTATTACCTTGAGTCACGATTTACAAAACATTGAAGCCATTCGTCGAGAAGTGGGGATGGTATTTCAACAATTTAATTTATTTCCCCATTTAACAGTATTGAAAAATATCACTTTAGCACCGATTTGGGTACGTCGTTGGTCGAAAGAAAAAGCCGAAGAATTAGCAATGCAATTATTAGAAAGAGTCGGAATTTTAGAACAAGCAAATAAATATCCAGGACAGTTATCTGGTGGACAGCAACAACGAGTGGCGATCGCTCGCGCTTTAGCCATGCAACCAAAAATTATACTCTTTGATGAACCCACCTCAGCCTTAGATCCAGAAATGGTGAGAGAAGTATTAGATGTAATGCGTAACCTGGCCAGAGAAGGGATGACAATGGTAGTCGTTACCCACGAAATTGGATTTGCGCGGGAAGTCGCAGATCGGGTAATTCTTATGGATAGCGGTTGTCCAGTAGAATCAGCTACCCCAACAGACTTTTTTACCAACCCTCAAGAAGAAAGAACACGGAAATTTTTATCCCAAATTCTCTAGAAAAATTTCATTTTTTGACCAAATCTCATCAGTAAACTTGCCGAAAATATCATAAGATTACTACGATACTCATTATATTTTTTGCAAGAGAGCAAATTTATGGCTACTTTGCCTGTTATCACGACCCTAATTGATGATGTTGTAGTAGTCGGAAATGCTGAAGATACTACTATAAGTCTCTTTAATCACTTTGACGATCCATTGACAACTGGATTAGTAGCACGTTTTGAGCTATACGATACTTCGTTAAGCGGTGGAATCACCAATGTTGTACTGTTTGATCAAGCAGATCAAGGTGCGGATTTAACCGTTGCTAACTTCCTCAACTATGTCAACGACGGTGATTATGTCAATACAATTATTCATCGTTCGGTTCCCGGCTTTATCATCCAAGGTGGTGGTTTCACTGCTAACGGATTAGCAACTGCACCAACCCCTGCGAGTGCGATCGCTGTAATACCCACCAATCCACCAGTACAGAATGAATTTAGCGCAAATCGCTCTAACACCCGTGGAACGATCGCTATGGCTAAAGTAAACAACAATCCTAATAGTGCCACAAATCAATGGTTTTTTAACCTAGCTGATAATAATGATATCAATAATCCCTTTAACCTTGATAATCAAAATGGTGGTTTTACTGTCTTCGGTGAAGTTATTTCCCAAAGTGATTTAGACGTATTAGATGCGATCGCTGCTGTACCGACATTTAACCGAACCACCGTTTTCCAGCAAGGAGCATTTACCAATATACCCCTAATTTTCGAGAATCCGAGCAATCCAACACTGACCGGGGATGAAAATTTTGTCCGCTACAAAAGTATCACAGTTTCCCAACAAGACGAACTTCAATTCACAGTAATTAATAATTCCAACCCCAGTTTAGTTAATCCCACGATTAGCAACAATGCACTTTTACTAGATTATCTACCAGGTCAAATTGGTACTGCACAAATCACAGTTCGCGCTACCAATTTACTAGGAGATACAGTAGAAGATACCTTTGTAGTGACAGTTGATAATACTCCTCCAACTACCACAGGCATCGGTAATATTATAGTTGACGAAGATGCCAACAATAGTATAATTAACCTGTTTGATGCCTTTGCTGACTTACAAGATAGTGATGTAGAATTAACTTATGCGATCGCTAACAACAGCAACCCCCTCCTCTTGACCAACACCCCCATTAACAGTACAACCGGTGAATTAACCCTAGATTTTGCTCCCGATATCAATGGTCAAACCAATATCACAATTCGAGCGCAAGATACACAAGGAGAATTTGTAGAGACTACCTTTACCGTCACAGTTAATCCGGTTAACGACAATCCCGTTGCAGAAAACGACAATGG